>JAFBAS010000006.1 GCA_019247605.1 Hyphomicrobiales bacterium | reverse complement strand
GATCGCCGAAGAGCCCCGCCATGAAAGTCACCCTCGAACGGGCTTCGCTGCTGAAGTCCCTTGGCCATGTTCACCGCGTGGTGGAGCGGCGCAACACGATTCCAATCTTGTCGAATGTGCTCTTGCGCATCGCGGACGGGGCAATCGCCTTCAAGGCGACCGATCTCGACATGGAAGTGAGCGAGACCGCCCCCGCCGAGGTCGCGCAAGCCGGGGGCGTCACGGCGCCCGCGCACACGCTCTATGAGATCGTGCGCAAGCTTCCGGAAGGCAGTCAGGTTACCTTCGAGGCGACCGGCGATAGCGGGCAGATGACGCTGCGCTCCGGACGTTCGCGTTTCACGCTCTCGACCCTCCCGGAATCCGATTTTCCCGACCTTTCCGTCGGTGAGATGCCGCACCGTTTCGAGATCGCCTCAACGGTTCTCAAAAGACTCTTCGACAAGACGCATTTTGCCATTTCGACGGAGGAGACGCGCTACTACCTCAATGGCGTCTTCCTGCACGAGATGAGCGCCAGCAACGGCTCGGTTCTCCGGGCCGTCGCGACGGATGGCCACCGTCTCGCTCGCGTCGAGACCGAGGCCCCGCAGGGCGCCGCCGGAATGCCGAGCGTGATCGTCCCGCGCAAAGCGGTTGCCGAAATCCAGAAGCTCCTGGAAGATCAGGAGGGCGATGTCACCGTCGAATTGTCGGCGACCAAAATCCGCATCTCGGCCGGACCGGTCGTGCTGACCTCGAAGCTCATCGACGGGACATTTCCTGATTATCAGCGCGTCATCCCGTCCGGCAATGACCGCACCCTGCTCGTGGACAAGGACGCGTTCGCGCACGCCGTGGATCGCGTGTCGACCATTTCGAGCGAGCGCGGACGTGCGGTCAAGCTCTCCTTGGCTTCGGGTCGTGTCACGCTCTCGGTCACCAATCCCGACGCGGGCAGCGCGACCGAGGAGCTGGAGGCCGAGTATGACTCGCCTCCGATCGATATCGGCTTCAATGCGCGTTATCTCCTCGATGTGCTCGGCCAGTTCGACGGCGAGAACGCGCTCCTCAAACTCGCCGAACCCGGCTCTCCCACACTCATGCTGGAGCGCGAGGGGGCAGCCACGCTCTACGTGCTGATGCCGATGCGCGTGTGAGGATCCTTGCCGCCTCGGGCAGGGTCCGCTTCCGTCAACGCGAGACATTCGTCGGAATCGATCGAAACGGCTGGCAGGCCCACTCTCGATGAGCGCGCCGCGCGTCACGCGCCTTCGGCTCAGCGATTTCCGGAATTTTTTGGAGCTCGATGCGGAATTCGGATCGATGCTGATCGCGCTCTGCGGCGAGAATGGCGTCGGGAAGACTAATCTGCTCGAAGCTCTTTCGTTGCTGGCGCCAGGCCGAGGGCTGCGGCGTGCCCCGCTTGTCGAGATGGCGCGCAGCGGTGGCTCGGGCGGATTTTCGATCGTTGCGGACCTCGAAGGACCGCTTGGGCCCGCGCTGCTCGGCACCGGCATCGAGCGCGACCCCGGCTCACCCGGTCCTACGCGCAAAACGCGCCTCAACGGTGCGCCCGCTTCTTCCTCGAGCGTCTTCAGCGAACATCTGCGTCTTGTGTGGATGACCCCTTCGCTCGACGGGCTGTTCAACGGGCCGCCCGGCGAGCGAAGGCGCTTCGTCGACCGGCTGGTGCTCGCAATCGATCCTGCTCACGCCTCGAGGTCTGCCGCTTTGGAACAGGCCTTGCGTTCGCGCAACCGTCTGCTCGAGGAACCGGGCGCCGACGCTCAATGGCTCGATGCCCTCGAGAGGCAGATCGCCGAGCTCGGTATCGCGATCGCTTCGGCACGCCGCGAGACGATCGAGCGCCTCGCGGCCGTGATTCTGGCGCGCCGCGAGGATGCCTCCGCGTTCCCATTCGCCGAACTCGCCCTGATCGGCGAGACCGATGCGCTCATCGCGCAGAACAGTGCGATTGAAGCCGAGGATCGGATGCGCAGGAGCTTGCGCGACATGCGCCAGCGCGACCGCGCGGCGGGTCGCACGCTTACCGGCCCGCAGACTTCCGATCTTCTGGTGCGTCACGGGCCGAAGGGCATCGAGGCCGCGCGCGCCTCGACGGGCGAGCAAAAAGCGCTGCTTATCGGGCTCGTGCTTGCGCACGCGCACCTCGTCGCGCAGATGAGCTCCATGGCGCCTCTCGTCCTCCTTGACGAGGTCGCGGCCCATCTCGACCCTTCCCGGCGCGAAGCGTTGTTCGGCGTTCTCGCCGCGCTCGGTGGCCAGGTGTTTATGACGGGTGCCGATCGTGCCTTGTTCAAGGAGCTTCCGGACGAGGCAAGGCTTTTCGATGTCATGCAAGGCAAGGTTGTACCGGCCATGAGATGAGCGACTGAGCACGCAGACCCGCACAAAACAAATCTAAGCCTTGACGTTGGCGCGTGAAGCGGATGGATCATCACCCATGCGGCGCTTCGATTGCTCATATGGCCTTCTCTCTCTGGGCTCCCTTGCGTTTCTCATGACCCGGCTCAAGCCATGACAGCGGCGATGCGCCGCGATGCTCGATCCGCGGGCTGGTCCGAAACCTTGCGCTGGTTTGGTGCAAGTGCGGTTGCGCTCGCGTGCGCGGCTCTCCTCTTCAACACCTTGGTCGATCCATACGGCGCCAACCCGTTGCGCCTGCGCTTCGAGCGGCCATTGATGGATATCAATCAGCGCTTCATGTACCCGCAGGTCCTTCGCTCGGGCGAATATGATAGCGCGGTGTTCGGAACCTCGACCATCAGGCTGTTGAACCCGGCGGATCTCGAGGCCTCGTTCGGCGGCCATTTCGGCAATTTCGGCATGAACGCCGCGACCCCATTCGAGCAAAGCGAGGCGGTTCGCCTCTTCATGGCGCATACGCCGAATTTGCAAAGCCTGATCTGGAGCCTCGATCGGTCATGGTGCGAACCGGATGCGGAAACGCCCGGAAAGCTTCTGACCGAACGAGCCTTTCCGCCCTGGCTTTATGACGGCACCCGTTGGGCGGTGATCCCGCATCTCTTCAATCTGCGCACACTCGAGATCGCCGCCCGAGTCGTGTTGAACCGATTAGGTTTGATGAAGCCCCGCCTGGCGCGCAATGGCTATGAGGTGTTCACGCCACCGGAAGCATCCTACGACGCGGGGCGCGCGGCAGCGCATATCTGGGGCGAAAGGGCGCACCGCGTGACGCCGGCCGAACCCAAATTCGAGGCGACGCCGGCCGAGCGTTCGGCATGGCGGTTCCCCGCGCTCGAGCGACTTGGAGCCACGCTTGCGGCAAAACCCACGGGTGCGCGCCTCCTGGCGGTTTTCCCTCCGGTTCATGTGGCGATCCAGCCGGTGCCGGGTACTTTAGAGGCCGCCCGGGACGAAGAATGCAAGGCGCGCATCGCCAAGATCATCGCCCAGGATCACGGCACCACCGTCGACATGCGCTTTACCTCTCAGGTCACCACGCAAGACTCCAATTATTGGGACGCGCTCCACTATCGCCTTCCCATCGCACGACGGATCGTCGACGTGCTGCGAGAGGCGAGCGAGGGGGAGGTGCGCGGACCTGATTTTCGCGCGTTCGGCGTGGGCTCTTGAATACCGGTTTTTACGACCGCGCCTCTCCCCTTGCCCAATATTCCCGGATCTCGCCGATCGCATCGCTGAGGCGGCCCGCGGCGATCGCGGCACGAAGCGTTGCCATGAGGTCCTGGTAATAGGCGAGATTGATCGCGGTCAGCATCATCATGCCGAGAATCTCGCCTGCCTTGACGAGGTGATGCAGATAGGCGCGGCTCCAATCGCGCGCGGCGGGAGAGCTCGATTTTTCGTCGAGCGGGCGAACATCATCGGCGTGTTTCGCGTTGCGCAAATTGATTTTCCCGAAGCGTGTGAACGCAAGGCCATGCCGGCCCGCGCGTGTCGGCATGACGCAATCGAACATGTCGATGCCGCGCTCGACTGATTTGGCGATGTCGTCGGGTGTGCCTACGCCCATCAGGTAGCGCGGCCGTTCACTCGGCAGATAGGGCTCGACCGTCTCGATCATGCGTAGCATCACGTCTTGGGGTTCGCCGACGGCAAGCCCACCGATGGCATAACCGGGGAAATCCATGCTCGCCAAGGCCTTCGCGCTTTCGATCCGCGTGTCCTCGAGGGCACCACCCTGCACGATGGCGAAGAGCGCGCGCCCGTCGGGCCGCCCGAAAGCCCTCTGGCATCTTTCGGCCCATCGCAACGAAAGCCGCATGGCTTTCTCCGTGACCGCTTCGGAAGCCGGCAAGGCCACACATTCGTCGAGCTGCATCACGATGTCGGCGCCGAGGAGATTTTGGATCTCGATGGCTCGCTCCGGCGAAAGCTCATGGGCAGCGCCGTCGATATGGGAGCGAAAAAGAACGCCATTCTCGTCGATCTTCCTCAAATTCGCGAGCGACATCACTTGAAAGCCGCCTGAATCGGTGAGGATCGGCCGCGACCAGTTCATGAATCGGTGCAAACCGCCGAGCGCCGCAATGCGCTCGGCACCCGGCCGGAGCATAAGATGATAAGTGTTGGCCAGCACGATATCGGCGCCGAGCGCAGCCACCTCGCCCGGATACATTGCTTTGACGGTCGCTGCCGTGCCCACCGGCATGAAGGCCGGCGTGCGAATGGGGCCGCGCGGGGTAACGATCTCGCCGGTGCGCGCCGCCCCGTCGCGCGCCGTGATGGAGAAGGCAAAGCCGTTCATCGAGTTTGTTCGGCCGCGCGAAAAAGCAAGCTCGCGTCTCCATAGGAATAAAAACGATAGTGTTGCTCGATCGCATACGCATAGGCGCGCCGCATCGTCTCGAGCCCCGCAAAAGCGCTCACGAGCATGAAGAGGGTCGAGCGCGGCAGATGGAAATTGGTCATCAAAGCATCGACGACCTTGAAGCAAAAGCCAGGTGTGATGAAGATCGTGGTCTCGCCAGCGAAAGGAAGGAGTTGTCCGTCCGGGGACGCGGCGCTCTCGAGGAGGCGAAGTGTCGTCGTGCCGATGGCCATGACGCGCCCGCCATTTTGTTTGGCGGCATTGACCATCTCGGCCGCCCGCGCATCGATATGCCCCCACTCGGGGTGCATGCGATGCGCATTCGTGTCCTGCGCTTTGACGGGCAGGAAGGTGCCTGGCCCGACATGCAGCGTCACGGTTGCAATCTCGGCACCGCGGCCGCGGATTTCGTCGAGGAGACCGGAGTTGAGGTGAAGCCCGGCCGTCGGCGCCGCGACCGCTCCCGGGGCCCGCGCGTAAACGGTCTGGTAGTCCGTGCGGTCCTTTGCGTCATCCGCGCGGCGCTGCGCTATGTAAGGCGGCAGCGGGATGTGGCCGAAGCGTTCGATGGCTTCATCGAGGATGGCGCCATGAAAATCGAAGGCGAGATCGATCTCGCCCTCATTCGGGTTCGATTCCACCGTCGCCATCAGGTGCTGAAGCTCGCAAACGATGCCTTCGGAAGCTTCGCCGAAGACGATGCGGTCGCCCGGGGCGAGCCGCTTGGCAGGCCTCGCAAATGCCCGCCAACGATCGGGTCCAAGGCGCTTGTGAAGAAGGAATTCCACGCGCGCCATAGCCTCACCCCTCACGCGCATTCCCAGGAGTCGCGCCGGGATCACACGTGTGTCGTTGAGGACCACCACATCACCGGGGCGAAGCTCATCGGGCAGGTCCGCGACGCTGCGGTCGCGAAGCTCCGGTGAGCCGTTCGGCTCGACCACCAGGAGTCTTGCGCTTTCGCGAGGATGGGCGGGCCGAAGAGCGATCAGCTTGTCCGGCAGCGCGAAATCGAAGAGGTCGACGCGCAATGTGGTGCTCAGGCCAAACGCAAAATCATGGCGCCCCCGAGCAGGAGGCCCGCCCCCAGCAACCGCGGCGGGCTCAGCACGATCGAGGGCAGGCCGAAGAAGCCGAAGCTGTCGATCGCGAGGCCTGCGAGAAGTTGCCCTGCGATCACGAACCCCATGGTGGCCGCCGCCCCAATTCGCGGCGTGAGAAAGATCGCGGTCGTCAAATAGATGACGCCGAGCGCGCCGCCGCCGATGAATGCCCAGGCCGGCAAATCGCGCCAGCCGTAAGCGGCGCCTTGCAGGCGCAGCAAGGCAAGCGCCATCACCGAGAGGAAAAGCGCGCCCGTTCCAAACGAGATCGCCGCCGCGACGATTGGGGAGCCGAAGGCGCGCGCCACCATGGCGTTGATGGCCGCCTGGGTTCCGAGCGTTGCCCCGGCAATGATGCCGAGGGCCGCAAGAAAGAGACTGCTGATTGCCGCCACTACGCGGCCTTTGCATCGCCCGCGATGCGGGCCTTCACGATCCGGTCGGGATCGCGGACCGGCTCGCCGCGCTTGATCTTGTCCACGTTTTCCATGCCTTCGGTCACTTGCCCCCAAACCGTATATTGACGGTCAAGGAAGCGGGCGTCCTTGAAGCAGATGAAGAATTGCGAATTTGCGGAATTCGGGCTCGAAGCGCGTGCCATCGAGCAGGTGCCGCGCTTGTGCGGCTCGTTGTTGAACTCCGCCGCGAGATTGCCGAGCTCGGATCCGCCCGTGCCGGTCCCGTGCGGACAACCGGTCTGTGCCATGAAGCCTTCGATCACGCGGTGAAAGGCGACGTCGTCATAGAAACCTTGCCGCGCCAAAGTCTTGATGCGCTCGACATGGTTGGGCGCAAGATCGGGACGAAGCGCGATCGTCACGTTTCCTTTCGTGGTCTCGAGAATGAGGGTGTCTTCGGGCTTGGTGGTCATGCTCAACTCCTTGCGGGTGCTTTTGCGGGTTTGACGATGCGAATGCTGAGCGGCCTGCCGGCGAGCGCGCCGCCGAGCCCTTCGGTGAATGAGAAGGGAGCGCAGGAGAAAAGCGCGTGCCCGATCACTTGCTCGAATTTCTGCTTGGCGCGAGCCGAGACCCCCGACTGCACGTAGGTGAAGCGTGGCTCACCGAGAACGTGCCCATCACGCGTGAAGCTGAATCGAATGGTCGCGGCGAGGTCCTCGGAATTCTCCTCGAAGGGCGCACCGGCAAAGCAGGTCCGCAAAGCGCCGAACACGTCGCGGATCGTGTTGAGCTTCTGCGGCAAGGGCGCCGGCGCCGCGACCGCCGGCGGCTCGGTCGCTGTCTTGCCTTGCGGCAGCAGCATCAAGGTCATTCGCAATTCCTGGCCGATCGAGTCCTGATATTGATCATAAGGTCCGCAGGGCCCCGGATTTCCCGTGAACTGGCAAAATTCGGTGAGCTGCGCGCTGGCACCCGTCGAGATCGAGATGAGGCAAGCGGCCGACACGAGCACAAGGCAGGCCGACGCGGTGAACAGGCCGCGTCGGTAAGGCTGGGCGGAAGGCGCAAAACCGCGGCGACGTTTCTTTGCGGCGCTCAACGGCGCTTCGCGCTCAGTCGCCTTGAAGAAGTGCGCCCCGCTGCTCACTGCGGGTCCGATGCAAGCCGCATGCGGACGATCTTGTCGGGCGCGGTCACCGCGCCATTGTCGTCCTTGCTGCCCTTCTTGATCTTGTCGACCACGTCCATTCCCGAAACCACCTCCCCAACAACCGTGTAGTTGTGGTTGAGAAACGACGCGTCGGCAAAGCAGATGAAGAATTGCGAGTTTGCGCTATCGGGGTCGCTGGCCCGCGCCATGCCCACAGTGCCGCGCTTGAAGGGCGCCGAGGAGAACTCGGCCGGGATGTTCGGCAGGTCCGAGCCGCCGGTGCCATTGCCCTTCGGGTCGCCGGTCTGCGCCATGAAGCCCGGGATCACGCGATGGAAGGTGAGCCCATCATAGAATTTGCGCTTCACCAGCGTCTTGATCTGGGCAACGTGCTTGGGCGCGAGATCGGGCCTCAGCTTGATCGTCACGTCGCCATCCTTTGTCGTGAGGATGACGGTGTTCTGCGGGTCGGACTTGGCTTGAGCGAGAGCTCCGTGCTGCGCGAGCGCGATGGCGGCGCAGAAGGCGAATGTAAAAGCAAGCGTGCGGATCACGTGGGAGGCCTTTCCTTGGTTGAGATAGGGTTGGGGAAGATCGCTTCAACCTGGAAATCTCTCGCGCAGCTTGCGCGCCACGGATTCCGGCACGAAGCCTGACACGTCTCCGCCCATCGAAGCGATCTGGCGCACGAGCGTGGCCGTGATGGGGCGGACCATAGGAGAGGAGGGCAGGAAGACGGTGAGCACGTCGGGCGCCATCGCCTCGTTCATTCCCGCCATCTGCATTTCGTAATCGAGGTCCGTGCCGTCGCGCAATCCGCGAATGAGGATGGAAGCGCCAACTCTGCGAGCCGCCAGGACGACGAGATCCTCGAATGCAACGACTTCGAAGTTTGCGCCGGCTGCTTTCGCGAGCGGGCTTGCGACGTCCTTGATCATCTCGGTGCGCGCCTCTACGCTGAAGAGCGGGCTTTTCGACGCCTGCGAACCGATCCCGACCACGAGACGGTCGGTGAGGCGGAATGCGTGGCGCAGCACGTCGAGATGGCCGTTGGTCAATGGATCGAAGGAGCCGGGGTAGAAAGCGGTGCGCGACATGGCGAGTGCGTTAGCCCGCTTCCCATCACCCGGCAAGTCCGGGCGTGCGGATGATTGAGGAAGGGGATGCGAGGACGTGAAGCGGGCCTCCGATCGCAACGCAGGCTCGCCGGTGTTGGGTCGGCGCGTTGCCGAGGGCGCAAACGCCTGAAATTCATCTTTTCGATACGAGTTGTTGAGGGCCGTTTAACCTGAACATCCATTCACGATTGCGCGTTAACGACTTGGCATGCCCCGAAGTGGAATCCTGTTCGCGGACAGGGAAACAAAGCCGGCAAAAGCCGGGGAGGCGTCAAACATGCTCGGGGATAAAATGTATCCGTATTTCGACGAATATCTCGGCTCGATCGCCGCTTCGCGGCGCATCGACAAGGACGATATTCGCGCCATCCGCACGGTCCTCGACGAGGAGGTCGCCGCGGATCGTCACATCATCGAAAGGCTCGTCGATCTCGATCGCACGGCGCAGGGCGGGGCGGAATGGCGAGATTTTCTCGCCGAGATCGTCGCGGATTACGCGATCTGGGTCGAGGGGCCGCTCGGCAGGGTCTCGAGCGAAACCAGCACCTGGCTCATCGGCGTGCTCGGCAGCTCGTCGGGATCGACCGCGCCGCCGTCGGCTTCACATGTCGTGCACACGGTGATCTCGGAGGCGGAAGAGGCGGATGCCTCGCTCACGCTCTTCGCTCTTGCCATGCCAAAAGAGAGCTTTTGGCCGCTGCCCGCGAACGGCTCGAGAGGCTCGATCAATTTCGTGATGTGAGCGGGCGCACGCTCGAAGAGCGTGCCACTATGCAGTCAGCTGAAGGGTGGGAACATCTACGCTCCCTCCCTTTAGCTGTGGACGCGCGCCGTCTCCTCCCGTAAAGCCAAAATCCCTTCACGCGTGACGGGGATGCCGTGTTCACGAAGATCCTGATCGCCAATCGCGGCGAGATCGCCTGCCGCATCATCAAGACCGCGAAGCGCTTAGGCATCCGAACGGTTGCGGTGTACTCGGAAGCCGATCGCGATGCGTTGCATGTCGAAATGGCCGATGAGGCGGTGGCGATCGGGCCCGCTGCGTCCGCCGAAAGCTATCTTTCGATAGATCGCATCATCGAGGCCTGCAAGCAGACCGGTGCCGAGGCCGTGCATCCAGGATATGGCTTTCTTTCCGAGCGCTCCGCCTTTGCGGAGGCGCTGGTCGGGGCCGGCATTGTTTTCATCGGACCCAACCCGCGCGCCATCGCGGCGATGGGCGACAAAATCGAATCCAAGAAATTCGCCGCAGCCGCGAGGGTCTCGACGGTGCCGGGCCATCTCGGCACAATCGAGGACGCCGGGCAGGCCGTGCGGCTGGCCGACGAGATCGGCTATCCGGTGATGATCAAGGCCTCCGCCGGCGGCGGCGGCAAGGGCATGCGCATCGCTTTTCGGCGCGAGGAGGTCGCGGAAGGCTTCACTCGCGCCCGATCGGAGGCGTCCTCTTCTTTCGGCGATGATCGCGTTTTCATCGAGAAATTCATCGTCGATCCTCGCCACGTCGAAATCCAGGTGCTCGGCGACAAGCACGGCAACGTCATTCATCTTGGCGAACGCGAGTGCTCCATCCAGCGGCGCAACCAAAAGGTCATCGAGGAGGCGCCAAGCCCGCTTCTCGATGCTGCGACTCGCGCCGCGATGGGGGCGCAGGCGGTCGCGCTCGCCAAGGCGGTCGGCTATGATTCCGCCGGCACCGTCGAGTTCGTGGCCGGCCAGGACCGCTCCTTTTTCTTTCTCGAGATGAACACGAGGCTTCAGGTCGAGCACGCCGTGACCGAGATGGTCACGGGCATCGATCTCGTCGAGGAGATGATCCGCGTGGCGGCGGGCGAGAAGCTTCGACTTCGACAGGATGATGTGAAGCTCGAGGGGTGGGCCATCGAATCGCGCATCTATGCGGAGGATCCGACGCGTAACTTCCTCCCATCGATCGGCCGGCTCACAGTTTACCAGCCACCACGAGAAGGAAAGCTCGGCGCCGGAAGCGTGCGCAACGATACGGGCGTGCGCGAGGGCGGCGAAATTTCGATCTACTACGACCCGATGATCGCCAAGCTCGTCACGCATGCGCCGACGCGCGCCGCGGCGATCGAGACGCAGGCGCTGGCGCTCGATGCCTTCGCGCTCGAGGGCATTCGCCACAATATTCCGTTTCTTTCCGCCGTGGTGCGCCGCCCGCGCTGGCAGGCCGGGCAATTGTCGACGGGCTTCATCGCCGAGGAATTTCCAAAAGGCTTCATGCTGGCCCCGCCGCGCGGTGAAACGGCGCGCCGCGTCGCCGCAGTCGCCTTCGCGCTCGACCATCTCTCGAACGCGCGCAAACGCAAGATCGCAGGGCAGATGCCGGGATGGCGCGTTGCCGAATTCGCAACGGAGCGCGTGGTGAAGATCGGGGAGGAGGAATACGCGGCGAGGGTGCATCAGGAGAATGGAGAGACCCTCGTCGCTTTTTCGGCGCCCATTGCCTCGCAACTGAGATTGAGCACGAGCTGGCGCGCGGGTGAGCCGAGCTTCATCGGCGTGCTCGACGGTGAGGCCGTCGCAATGCAGATTCGCCCCATGCTCAACGGGTTGTCCATAAGTTATGCCGGCACGCAGGTCGAGGCCCGCGTCTATGCGCGCCGCGAGGCCGAGCTCGCCACCATGATGCCGAAGAAGCAATCGGCTGGTTTGGGCACGGCGTTGCGCTGCCCGATGCCGGGGCTGGTCAAGGCCATCGCGGTGAAACCCGGCCAAGAGGTGAAGGCCGGCGAGACGCTTTGCATCGTGGAAGCGATGAAGATGGAGAACGTGCTGCGCGCCGAGCGTGACGCGGTGGTGAAGCAGCTTCGCGTCAAGGAAGGCGACACGCTCGCGGTCGACGCCATCATCATGGAATTTGCCTGAATCTGGAGCCGCTGTATGCGCCTGTATTTCGCCTTCGGTGCCAATATGGATGTTGCAGGCATGGCTCGGCGCTGTCCCACCGCGGAGCCGGTGGGCGCGGCGCGTCTCGACAATCACCGCTTCGCGATCGTGCAGCCGGGCTTTGCGACGGTGATCGAGACGCCCGGCGCCATGGTTCATGGTGTTCTCTGGCGGCTCGGAAGCCGCGACATCAATGTGCTCGACGCCTACGAGAACATCTCTTCCGGACTTTATGGTCGCGCCGAGAAGCCGGTGCGCCACGGCACCCGCACATTGCGTGCCTTGACCTATTTCGTCGTCCAGCCGAAGCCCGGTCGCCCGAAGCCGGGTTACCTCGAAGATTGCGTGCTCCCCGCGGCTCGCCATTGGAAATTGCCGCGAGACTATATTCGCGTGCTGGAGGGCTTCGTCGTCTCCGCGGGCGCCCGAACCCCTTGGAGCGTGACCAAACCCGTGTGACCGGAAAAAACAGTTTTACTTGGAGGAGAGCTTGCCGAACTCTTTCGCCATCAGGCCCGTCAAGTCAGGAGACCGCAAGCGATGGGAGCCCCTTTGGCGCGGATATCAGACCTTCTACAAGGTCGAACTTCCCGCCGAGGTGACAGAGACGACCTGGCGGCGCTTCTTCGACGGGCTCGAGCCGATGCATGCGCTCGTCGCCGAGGAGGGGACGGAGCTTGTCGGCATGGTGCACTATCTTTTCCATCGTTCGACCTGGATGGTCGGGCCGACCTGTTATCTCCAGGATCTGTTCACCGCCGAGGCAGCGCGCGGCAAGGGAGTCGGCAAGGCGCTGATCGAGGAAGTCTATTCGCGCGCCACGAAAGCGGGGGCGAGCCGGGTTTATTGGCACACCCATGAAACGAACGTGACGGCGCGCTCGCTCTACGACCGGGTCGCGGTCCTCTCGGGCTTTGTCCAGTATCGCAAGGAAAAGTGACGCGGTTTGCCCGGCGCTCGCGACTGTGGAAACATGGTCGCAACAAACGCGCACGGCCTCGAGTCGGCGCGTGGCGTCGCACGTAGGGGAGAGAAAAATGGCGCGATTCGCATCATTTCTCGGGCTTGCTCTCGCAACCGCGCTCGCGCACGCCTCGCTTGGCGCGGCAGCCGAGATCAAGCCTGCCATCGTCTACGATCTCGGCGGCAAATTCGACAAATCCTTCAACGAAGGCGTGGCGAATGGCGCCATGAAGTTCAAGCAGGACACAGGCATCGACTTTCGCGATTTCGAGATACAGAACGATGCGCAACGCGAGCAGGCGCTACGCCGCTTCGCCCATGACGGCTATTCCCCGATCGTCGCGGTCGGCTTCACCCAGGCGAGCGCGCTCGAGAAGGTGGCTGCTGAGTTCCCTGAAACCAAATTCGCCATCATCGATGCCGTCGTCGACAAGCCGAATGTGCGCTCCATCGTCTTCAAGGAGCAGGAAGGTTCGTTCTTGGTCGGATTGATGGCGGCTCTTGCTTCAAAATCCGGAAAGATCGGCTTTGTGGGCGGCATGGACATTCCGTTCATCCGCAGGTTCGCCTGCGGATATGTCGAAGGGGCCAAATACGCAAAGCCCGACATCGAGATCATGCAGAACATGACGGGCACGACAGGCGCGGCCTGGAACGACCCGGTCAAGGGGGGCGAGCTTGCGAAGTCGCAGATGGATCGTGGCGCCGACGTGATCTATCACGCGGCGGGAGGCACCGGGCTTGGCGTCCTGCGCGCTGCCGCCGATGCCGGCAAACTCGGCATCGGCGTCGATTCGAACCAGGATGGGCTGTTCCCGGGCCATGTGCTGACCTCGATGCTCAAGCGTGTCGACGTCGCGACCTACAACACCTTCAGCGACGCCAAGAACGGCCAGTTCTCGCCCGGCGTCTATGTGCTCGGCCTGAAGGAGAACGGCATCGCTTATGCGCTCGACGACAACAACAAGGCCCTCGTGACGGCGCAAATCAAGTCCGCGGCCGACAAGGCGTCAGCCGATATCGTCGCAGGCACCATCAAGGTCCATGATTACATGGCCGATCAGAAGTGCCCCGATTGAGAGCGCAGGTGAGGCATTGCGAATACGCGAGGAAGCCCGCATTCCGACTTCGACCAAGGCCGTGAACTCGAGGAAATCTCGTCGCAAAGGCGCCTTCGGCGCCTTGACCTTGATTCTCGCGCTCGCCCTCGTCCACCCGCCGACGTCGTCCGCCGAGCCGCTTCGTCCCGCGATCCTCTACAACCTCGTCAAATTCGACGCGTCGTTCAACGAGGGTGCGTATCGGGGAATCGAGCGATTCAAATCCGAGACCGGGACGGGTTATCGGGAGTTCGAGGTGAAAACCGATGTCGAGCGCGTAGCCGTGCTGCGCCGCTTCGCGTCGCGCGGCGACGATCCGATCATCGCCATCGGCTTTCCCTTCGCCTCGGCGGTTGAGAAGGTCGCGGGAGACTTTCCGAATGCGCGCTTCGTCATCGTCGACGCGGTGGTCGACAAGCCGAACGTGCTCTCCGTCGTATTCAAGGAGCAGGAAGGCGGCTTCCTCGTCGGGGTGCTGGCCGCCATGGCCTCGAAGACCGGCAAGGTCGGAATGGTCGGCGGCATGGACCTGCCGATCATTCGCCGCCTCGCTTGCGGTTACGAAAAAGGTGCGAAAGCCGCGAGCCCCGGCATTGTCGTGCTTCAGGCCTATGCGGGCGACACACCCGCCGCTTTTACCGATCCTGCACGCGGCGCTGAGCTCGCGCGTTCCGAGATCGGTCAAGGTGCCGATGTGGTGCTCCAGGCGGCCGGCGCGACCGGGCTTGGCGTGTTGCGCGCGGCCGCGGACGCCAAGGTGCTCGGCATCGGCTCGGATTCGAATCAAAACGGGCTTTTTCCAGGTTTTGTGCTCACGAGTCTCCTGAAGCGCACCGACAACGCCGTCTATCTCTCGTTGAAAGATGCGGCTTCCGGAAATTGGCGCGCGGGAACGCGGCTTCTGGGCGTCGCGGAAGGGGGAATCGACGTCGCGATCGATGATGCCAATAAAGCGCTGGTGACGGATAAAATGCGCAGCGCGCTCGGAAAAACGAAGGATGCGATCACGTCGGGGGAGCTCGTCGTGCCGGATTGGCTGAAGACGCGTTCCTGCCCGCCATGAACGAGGCCCCGTCCCCGCCGCTGGCGGTCGAGCTCATCGGCATCGACAAGAGCTTCGGCCCGGTGCGCGCGAATCGGAATGTCACGCTCGCGATCGCCAAGGGATCGATCCATGGCATCGTCGGTGAGAATGGCGCGGGCAAATCGACGCTCATGTCGATCCTCTACGGTTTCTACCAAGCGGATGCCGGCGAGATCAGGATCGACGGCGAGCGCCTGCGCATCGCGAATTCGCAAATTGCCATCAGGGCGGGAATCGGCATGGTGTTCCAGCATTTCATGCTGGTCGATGAGCTCAGCGTCATCGAGAACGTCATGTTGGGGGCCGAAGGGGGCGCGTGGCTCGCAACGGGCGCTGCAAAGGCGCGCGCCGCGCTCAAGGGCTTCGCGCGCGATTACGGTCTCGACGTCGATCCCGATGCCCGAATCGGGGATCTGTCGGTCGGCCAACATCAGCGTGTCGAGATCATCAAGGCGCTCTATCGCGGCGCCAATGTGCTGGTGCTCGACGAACCGACCGCTGTCCTGACCCCGCCGGAGGCGAGGGCGCTTTTCAAGCTTCTCGCCGCCTTGAAAGGGCAGGGCAAGACCATCATTCTCATCACGCACAAGCTGCAGGAGATCATGGCGGTCACCGATCGCGTCAGCGTCATGCGGCGCGGCGAGATCGTTGCCACCACGGACACCGCGTCGACCTCGCCGCGCGAGCTTGCCTCGCTCATGGTGGGCCGCGAAGTGTTGCTGCGCGTCGAGAAGGAGCCCCGCGAAGCGGGGGAGCCCATCCTCGAGGTCGAGGGGTTGCGTGTCGTCGACGAGCGCGGCGTGGCGCGACTCGACGACATTTCCTTCACGCTGCGCCAGGGCGAAATCATCGGCGTCGCCGGCGTCGCGGGGAACGGCCAGAGCGAATTGCTCGGGGCGCTTTCGGGGATTACGCCGATGCGCGCGGGAAGAATCTCGCTCGCCGGTGTGTCGCTTACCAAGAGGGCGATGAACCCGCGCGCACTTCGGCGCGCCGGCCTCCTGCATGTCCCCGAGGATCGGCTCCGCATGGGCCTCGTCCCGCCTTTCGCGGCTTTCGAGAGTGCGGCGCTGGGCTTCATCGACGAGGCGCGCTACGGGCGGGGCCTCGTGCTCGACCAGGACGCCATGGCCGCGGATCTCTCGTGGCGCATGGACGATTACGATGTGCGCCCGCGCGATCCTTACCTCAAGACCGCCAAATTTTCGGGCGGCAATCAGCAGAAGATCGTGCTGGCGCGCGAGATCGAGCGCTCGCCCAAGGTGCTGCTCGTCGGACAGCCGACACGCGGCGTCGACATCGGTGCGATCGAGTTCATCCATCGCCGCCTCCTCGCTCTACGCGACGCAGGTGTCGCGATCCTCCTCGTCTCGGTCGAGCTCGAGGAGATCATGGCTTTGAGCGATCGCATCCTCGTCCTTTGCGGTGGGCGCATCACGGGCGAGCGGCGCCCTGAGAGCACGGACCTGAGCGAGCTCGGGCTCTTGATGGCGGGCGTCGAGGAGATGGCGGCGTGAGCGCGCCCATCGAACTGCCGCGATGGGCAGATGTCGCCCTGGTTCCCGCCGTCGCGACCGTCGCAGCCTTCCTGGTCGCCGGTCTCGTCGTGGCGGGGATCGGCGAAAATCCGCTCGAGGCCACACGCATCTTGATCGCGGGAAGCCTCGGCTCCCCGGAAGGCGTCGGCTTCACGCTCTATTATGCGACGAACTTCATTTTTTCGGGGCTTGCGGTCGCGGTCGCCTTTCAAGCCGGGCTCTTCAATATCGGCGTGGAGGGTCAAGCGACGCTCGCCGGCATCGGCGCGACGCTCGTCTGCCTCGGTTTCGACGATCAACCGGCCGTGATCGTGCTGCCGCTTGCGATCGGCGCAGCCATCGGGGCGAGCGCGCTCTTCGCCTTCATCCCCGGCTATCTTCAGGCGCGGCGGGGCAGCCATGTCGTGATCACCACGATCATGTTCAACTTCCTCGCCGCCATTCTTCTCGTCTATCTCCTCGTGAACAAGATCGGCAACCCGAACTCGATGGCGCCCGAGACGCGTGCCTTTGGTCCGAACGCGCACCTCGCCTTCATCCACGACCTTCTTCGCGCGCTCGGTTTCCACATGCCAACGACGCCATTGAACCTGTCATTCCCCCTCGCACTTCTCGCCGCATTCGGAACCTGGTTTGTCATCCATCGCTCCCGATTTGGAAATGCGATCCGCACTGTCGGGGCAAGCCCCGCGGCTGCGGTCTATGCAGGCATTTCGCCAGGGCGCATCACCATGCTGACGATGGCGCTCTCGGGTGCGCTCGCGGCCGGGCTTGCGGTCAACGAAGTGGTCGGCGTGCAGCAGCGCCTGCTTCCGGAGTTCACCTCGGGCTATGGTTTCGTCGGCATCGCGGTCGCCCTCATGGGCCGCGCCCATCCCTTGGGTGTCGTGCTCGCCGCGCTTCTGTTCGGAATGCTTTATCAAGGAGGTGCTGAGCTCTCCTTCGACCATCCCACGATCACGCGCGACATGGTGACGGTGATCGGGGGCGTGCTGATCCTTTTCGCTGGTGCGTTCGACGGGCTGTTCCGCCGGGGCGTCGCTGGCTTGATGCCTCGTCGCGCCGCGATATGAAGAGCCAATCCCCTCGGCGCGGCGTTTCGAAAAGCCTCTCGGCCGCGGTCGCCCGATGAATGCGCTCGCCGAGTATTCGACGCTCGTTACGGTGGTGCTCGCCTCCGCGTTGCGGCTTTCCGTGCCTCTGATTGCCGCTTGCCTTGCGGGGCTCTGGTCCGAGCGGTCCGGGATCGTCGACATCGGGCTCGAGGGCAAGATGCTGCTCGCCGCCTTCGCTTCGGCCACCGCGGCCTTTGCGTTCCAATCCGCCTGGGTCGGACTTGCGGCCGGTATTCTCGCATCCGTCGCCTTTGCCTTGCTGCACGGCTTCGCCTCGATCACTCAGCGCGCCAATCAGATCGTCTCGGGCGTCGCCATAAACCTCTTGGCCGCTGGGTTGACCGCGGTCATCGGCAATGCCTGGTTCGGCGAAGGTGGGCGGACCCCCCCGCTTGAAGGGCCGGCCCGTTTCCCGGATCTCGTCTTACCGGGCGTCTTCGCCATCAAGTCGGTTCCGTTCCTCGGGCCGCTTTATGCAAACGTGCTGTCTGGGCATCCTGCACCCGTCTATCTCGCCCTGCTTGCGGTCCCGCTCACGAGCTTGGTATTCGCGCGCGCGCGCTTCGGGCTTCGCCTTCGCGCGGTTGGCAACGACCCCGGCGCCGTCGATACCGCAGGCATTTCCGTTTCCTCCTTGCGCTATCGCGCGGTGATCATCAGCGGCGTACTCTGCGGCGTCGGCGGAACCTACCTCTCGGTTTCGCAAGCGGCCGGCTTCTTGCCGCTGATGACGGCCGGCAAGGGTTTCATTGCGTTGACGGCCCTCATCTTCGCGCATTGGCGCGCTTGGCCGGCGCTCGGCGCCTGTCTGCTTTTCGGGCTGCTCGATGCGATCTCGATCAGGCTCCAGGGTGCGGTGCTGCCCGGAGGAATCAGCGTGCCGGTGCAGGCGATCCAGGCGCTTCCCTATCTCGCGACGGTGGTCCTCCTCGCCGGCTTCGTCGGCCGTGCCACCCCGCCGCGGGCATCTGGAATTCCTTACGTGAAGGAACGATAGAGCGCCGGAAGGGTGCGCCATGCGTGTAAGGGTCGAGCCTTTTTGCCCATTACGCCCGCAGAGTCGGTGCGGTCACCACGCCTTCACCGCCGCCGCCGAGGGATTGGTGAGGGCCGTTATGCGCGCGCCTCACTGTGCCGCTTCGCTCGCCTCGAGCCATTCGGTTTCGACCTGGGCGAGAGCCGCTTCGAGCTCGGTGCGCTGCTTGGCGAGAAGCTTTGCGCGCTTGGGCTCGGTGGTGAAGGCTGTGCCGTCGGCGAGCGCGGCGTCGATCCTGGCGATAAGGCCCGAGAGCTTCTCCATCCGCTCCTCGACCGAGGCGAGCTGCTTTTTCGCCAGAGTCTGGGGGCGAGGCGAGGCAGGCGCGGGAGCTTTGTGCCCTGAGCTCCCGTCATAAGTTCCCGTCGCGTAACCGCGCGAAGGCGTGCCCTTCACCTTGCGCGCGCCGCGCCTTGACGGGCCGCCAGAAAGTACGAGGCGCCGATAATCGTCGACATCGCCGTCGTAGGGGGCGACGCGCCCGTCCCCGACGAGCCAAAGCCGATCGGCGCATGCGTCGAGAAGGAAACGGTCGTGCGTGATCAGCACCACGGCGCCCCCGTACTCGTTGAGTGCTTCGGCAAGCGCGGCGCGTGCGTCGATGTCGAGATGGTTTGTGGGTTCATCGAGCACAAGCAGATGAGGCGTCTCGAGCGTTGCGAGCCCGAGCAGAAGGCGCGCCTTCTCGCCACCCGATAAAGCGGTGATCGGCTTTTCCGAGGTGTCTCCCGAGAACCCCATGCGGGCAACCGCGGCGCGGCGCTTGCTCTCGAAAGCGTCCGGCATGCGCGCCGCCACATGCGAGAGCGGGGTGCCTTTCACGTCGAGCTCGTCGAGCTGATGCTGCGCGAAATAGGCGACCTTGAGTTTCGAGGAGCGCTTGATTTCTCCCGAGAGCGGTTCGAGGCGTCCGGTGAGAAGCTTCCCGAAAGTCGATTTGCCGTTTCCGTTGGCGCCGAGGAGCGCGATGCGGTCGTCAGGCAGGAGCGTCGCGTCGATTCGAGAAAGAACGATGTGCTCGCCATATCCGCCCTTCACCCCTTCGAACGACATGAGCGGTGGTGCCAGCGCGCGTTCGGGTGTCGGAAGGTTGAAAGGCAGCACGACCTCCTCGGCGACCGCGGCAATGGGTTCCATCTTCTCGAGGCGCTTAACGCGCGATTGCGCCTGGCGCGCCTTCGTGGCTTTGGCGCGGAAGCGGTCGACGAACGCTTGCAGATGCTTGCGCTCGGCGAGCTGCTTTTCCCGGGCCTTCATCTGCAAGGCGGCCTGCTCGCGCCGGCGCCGCTCGAAGGCGTCATAGCCGCCTTTGTAAAGGGTGAGCTTGCGCTCGCTCAGATGCAGGATGTGGTCGACGGCCTCGTTCAACAACTCGCGATCATGTGAGATGATGAGCGCGGTTCGGGGATAGCGCGACAGGTAATCGTAAAGCCAGAGCGTTCCTTCGAGATCGAGATAGTTGGTCGGCTCGTCGAGAAGCAGCAAATCGGGCTCGGCGAAGAGTACGGCTGCAAGCGCGACGCGCATGCGCCAGCCGCCCGAGAACTCCGCGCAAGGACGGCGCTGCGCTTCGGAAGAGAAGCCCAGCCCATGCAGGATGGCGCCCGCGCGCGCTTCGGCCGAATGTGCATCGATGTCGATGAGGCGCGTCTCGATCTCGGCGATACGGTGCGGATCGCTCGCCGTCTCGCGATCGATCATCAGCGCGGCACGTTCCTTGTCGGCGGCGAGAACGACCTCGATCAGGGATTCGGGACCGCCTGGCACCTCCTGCGCCACGCGCCCGATCTTTGCGGCCTTGGGAAGCGAGATCGTGCCCTCGTCGGGCGAGACCTCGCCCGCGATCGCATTGAAGAGGGTGGTCTTTCCCGAACCGTTACGCCCGACGAAGCCCACGCGTGCACCTTCCGGAAGCGCCGCCGAGGCCTTCTCGTAAAGCGCGCGCCCCGCGATGCGCAAGGTGAGCTCGTTGATGTGCAGCATGGACGGCTTCTGCCGCGAGAGCGCGGCGAAGGCAGGGCACAGCCGGGTTCTATTCCTTCAGCGGACCGCTTGGCGCAACCTCAGTGAGCCTCGTCCCAATTTTGGGCGGCACGCGCGTCCACGCGAAGCGGCACGGCGAGGTTCACCGCCGGGTGCGGCGCCTCTTCCATGACTTTCGCAATCACCGGGAGCGTCGCCTCGACCTCGCCATCAGGGACCTCGAACACCAGCTCGTCATGGACCTGAAGCAGCATCCTTGCCGCGAGCCCCGCTTTCTCGAGCGCTTCGTCCATGCGGATCATGGCGCGGCGGATGATGTCGGCCGCCGATCCTTGAATGGGCGCATTGATGGCGGCGCGTTCCATGAAAGAGCGCTCGGACGGGTTCGAGGAGCGGATCGCCGGATAATTGCATTTGCGCCCAAAGATCGTGGTGACGAAGCCGGTGTCGCGGCAAGCGCGTTTCGTGGTCTCCATGTAGTCTCGGATACCCGGGAAGCGCTCGAAATACTTGCGGATGTAGAGGCCGGCTTCCTCGCGCGGAATGCTGAGCTGGTTGGCCAGGCCAAACGCGGAGATGCCATAGATGATGCCGAAGTTGATGGCCTTGGCGCGCCGGCGCACCTCGGGTGGCATGCCTTCGATCGGCACGCTGAACATCTCGGACGCGGTCATCGCGTGAATGTCGAGCCCATCCGCGAAGGCTTTGCGCAATTGTGGGATGTCGGCGATGTGCGCGAGGATGCGCAGTTCGATCTGGGAATAATCGGCGGAGACGAGCTTGTGGCCTTTCGTCGCCACGAACGCCGTGCGGATTCGCCGACCTTCCTCGGTGCGGATGGGAATGTTCTGCAAATTGGGTTCCGAGGACGAGAGTCGCCCCGTCGTGGTCGCGGCGAGCGCGAACGAGGTGTGGACCCGGTGCGTTTGCGGGTTCACGAAACCCGGCAAGGCATCCGTGTATGTCGATTTGAGCTTGGAAAGCTGACGCCATTCGAGGATGCGTCGGGGAAGCTCATGGCCCTGCTCGGCAAGATCGTCGAGCGCGCGCGCCGAGGTCGACCAGGCGCCGGTCTTGGTTTTGGTGCCGCCTGGGAGGCCCATCTTGCCGAAGAGAATGTCGCCGAGTTGCTTGGGGGAGCCGAGGTTGAAGCTCTCGCCGGCAAGGGCGTTGATCTCACCTTCGAGCCGCGCCATGCCTTGCGCGAATTCGCTCGAAAGCCGAGACAGAATCTGGGAGTCGGTGGCAATGCCGCGCCGTTCCATGCGCGCCAGCACCGCCACCAACGGGCGCTCCAGCGTCTCGTAGACCGTACTCAGATGCCGCGCGACGAGGCGCGGCTTGAAGAGACGCCCCATGCGAAACATGATGTCCGCTTCTTCGGCGCCATGGCGCGCGGCGCGTTCGATCGGCAGGCGCGCAAGGCCAATCCCGCGCTTTTTCGGTTCCGCAACCTCCGGCGGAATCGTGCGTTTGTGACCGAGCCAGCGCTCCGCCAGATCATCGACGCCGTGATTGCCGCGCCCGGAATCAAGCACATAGGACATGAGCATCGTATCGTCGCAGGGCGTGACTTCGATGCCACGCTGAGCGAGCACGAGCCAATCATTTTTGAGGTTGTGCCCGAGCTTCACCACGCTCGTATCTTCGAACAAGGGCTTCAGGCGGGCGAGCGCCACGCGAGCTTCGATCTGTCCAGGCGCGAGCCCGCCATCGAACAAGCCGCCATCCTCCCCCTCGGCGCGATGGCCGAGGGGTATGTAGCAGGCGCGGCCGGGCGCAATCGCAAGCGCGATGCCGACGAGCTCGGCTTGCATCGCATCGGGCGAAGAGGTTTCGGTGTGGACCGCAACGACGCCCGCCTCCGTCGCCGCCGCAACCCAGGCGGCAAGCTCTTCGAGGCCGGAAACAGTCACATAAGCCGCAGGGTCGATTTTGCTCTGCGCCGCCTCTGCCTGTCGTTCGGCTGCAAGCGTGGTGGGCGAAGGGCTCGGGGCCGGTAGCGCGGGCTTTGGCGAGGGGCCCTCAAGCTCGGCGACGGGCGCACCCTGGGGGGCGGCGGCCAGCTCAACCGCGCCGGTCGCCGCGCCCCCATTTGGGGTTTCGCCCAGAGTCGCCGGCATGAGAGCGCGCGGATCGGCGGAGCCGCCGATCTTCAGACGCGTGTCCGCTTCCACTTCGTTCGCGTCTATCCCGTAAAGCTCGGCCACGCGCCGCGTGATCGTGGTGAATTCCATCGCTTTGAGAAAGGCGAGGAGCGGCACAGCTGGAGGGGCGCGCAAGGCGAGATCGTCCAGTGGGGTCTCGAGGGTGACATCCTCGACGAGCGTCACGAGCTTTTTGGAGATGCGCGCGAGCTCGGCGTTCTCGAGCAACGCCTCGCGGCGCTTCGGCTGCTTGATCTCGCCTGCCCGCGCCAGCAAGGATTCGAGGTCGCCGTATTCGCTGAGCAGCTGGGCCGCGGTCTTTACCCCGATGCCGCGTACACCGGGCACGTTATCGGTCGAGTCGCCGGCAAGTGCCTGAACGTCGATCACCTTCCCGGGCTCGACGCCAAAATAGGCGAGCACCTCTTCGCGTCCGATGCGTCGTTCCGGCCGGTATGTCTTGCTCTTCGCGTCTCCCGAGGCAGGGTCATACATCGAGACGCCCGGCTTGATGAGCTGCATCAAGTCCTTGTCGGCCGAGATGATGGTGACGTCCGCGCCGCGCTCGACCGCGATACGCGTGTACGTCGCGATCAAGTCGTCGGCTTCGTAGCGGTCTTGCTCCACGGGAAAAAGGCCGAAGGCCCGCACAGCCTCGCGCATCAGCGGAAATTGCGGGATCAGGTCTGGGGGTGGATCGGAGCGATTGGACTTGTAAGGCGGGTAGAGCTCCTTGCGAAAGGAATTCTCGGATTTGTCGAAGATGATGGCGAGATGAGTGGGGATAACGCCCCCCGCGCCCTCCTTGACGAACTGCATGAGCTTGGTCGCGAAGAGGCGGATCGCGCCGGTCGGGAGGCCATCCGAGCGGTAATTGTATTTTCGATCCTGGTTCATCGACTGGAAATAAGCCCGGAAGATGAAGGATGAGCCATCCACCAGAAAGATGTGATCGCCTTTGCCCACCGGGCGAGAGGTCGAGGTCATGAGATTCGCCTTGTCCGCTGCCGCTCCCTTCTAAGCCGCTTCATCGCCTGGATCATCCTTTTTCGCATCGCCGGCAGCATGCGGGAGCATGAAACATGTGGGGCCGCCGTCTCGAAGACGCCACCTTGCTCGCTTCGTTCCCTATCCGTGCGAGGCGCGGCTGTCGGGCGGCGCCTCGTCGCGCTCATTAAGGCCATAGTCGCGGATCACGCCGGCGATGCGCAGTCGGTAGTTTTCAAAAACTTCCTCGCGTCCTTTGCGCTGAACGCGGCGGTGGCTCTCGGTGTTGCGCCAAGCCTCGATGGCCTTCTCGTCGCGGAAGAACGACAACGAGAGTATTTTGCCGGGCTCGGAGAGGCTCTCGAAGCGCTCGACTGAAACAAAGCCGTCGATCTTTTCGAGCAAAGGCCGCAATTGCGCGGCAAGGCCGAGATATTCCTCTCGGCGTCCAGGCTTCGGACGAACCTCGAAGATCACGGCGATCATTCAACTCTCCTCGGCTCAAACCACTTGACGCAGAAAAGTTCGCTCTTCGGCCAGGATGAAGCGATGCTCCTCGGCGAAGCGGAAGTTCTCGAGCCCATCCGCATCCTCCTTGAGCCGGGCGCGATAGGCCTCGTAAGCCGCAAGGCTCGCAAAGGAGATCAGCGCGAAAGCAATGTTGTTGGTGCCCTCATGGGGCATGAAATATCCTTTTAGATCGCCACCGCATCGCGGGATGATGGTGAGCCAGCGTCGAGCATATTCCTCGAAGAGATTGCGCTTGAAAGGGTCGAGCTCGTAGCGAATGAAGGCAGTGATCGTCATGGCAGCCTCCGGATTGGTGAGGCCCGATCATGCCCGTGTCGCGCGACGAACGTTTCGGCCCGCGGCGAAGCATGCCGACATGAAAGGGCGTGGATGAGCGACCCGATTGCTCATAGGATGCGCGACAGCGTTCCTGCGCCGCACCTTCAAGCCTGTCGGCCCCACACCTCCCTCGAAATTTCGACGATGAGCGAAAGCTTCTTCCACTGCTCGTCTTCTGCGAGCGTATTGCCCTCCTCGGTCGATGCGAAGCCGCATTGCGGCGAGAGGCAGAGCTGGTCAATGGAAGCGTATTTTTGCGCCTCCTCGATGCGGCGCAGGATATCTGCCTTGCGTTCGAGTGTGCCCGTCTTCGAAGTCACGAGCCCGAGCACCACGCTCTTGCCTTTCGGCAGGAAGCGCAAGGGCTCGAACCCGCCGGAACGCTCCGTGTCCCATTCCATGAAATAGCCGTCGACCGGCATGGTGTTGAACAAGGTGTCGGCAATCGGCTCGTATCCGCCCGACGCCACGAAGGTCGAGCGGAAATTGCCGCGGCACAGATGCATGCTGATGACGAGGTCTTTGGGCTTGTCCTTGAGGGCTTCGCGCACCATGCCCGCATAGATCTGTGGCTGTCTTTCCGGGTCGTCGCCGCGCTCGCTCAGCATCCTGCGCTGCTCGGGATCGCACAGATAGGCAAAGCTGATGTCGTCGAGTTGGAGATAGCGGCAGCCGACGTCGTAGAAAGCCTTCACGGCCTTGTTGTAGGCGGCCCCGAGATCCGCATAGAACTCCTCCATGCGCGGATAGATGCCCATGTTGATCATCTTCCGGCCGCCTCGATAGTGGAGCATCGAGGGTCCCGGAATGGTCATCTTCGGCGTCTTGTTCGTGTTCGCCCTCAGGAATTTGAAATGTTCGATGAAGGGATGATGGCTAAAGCCGATCCTCCCCACCACACGCGGCGCTTCGGCCTTCGTCTCGACGCCGGCAAAGCGGATGCCGTGCTCGACCGGTACCATCTGGACCCCGTCGAGCGCGCCGAGGAAATCGTAGTGCCACCAGGAGCGGCGGCACTCTCCGTCCGTGATGCCCGACAGCCCGATTTCCTCTTGTTTGGCGATGAGGCGCCGGATTGCCTCGTCCTCGACAGCCTTGAGCTCGGCGGCACCGATCTCACCTTTTTCGCGCTTCGCTCTTGCCGCTTTCACCTGCGGAGGGCGCAGAAGGCTGCCCACATGATCGGCGCGAAAAGGCGGGATCGAGCGTTGCATGTCGGGTTCCTCATCGGCTGCGATCGGTGTTAAGCACGGTGGCGCCGCGTCGCCAAGCTCCCTCAACGAGCCATTTCGCAGGGGCTGCACGTGAGATGGAGTTGCGCAAGCAGGGCTTGGGATATCGAGGCACATGACCGACAGTGAAAACCGCGTGGCTCATGGCGGCAAGGCCGTCTATGGCGCGAAGCTCGGCGTCTTGATGCTCGAAGCCCGGTTTCCTCGCATTCCCGGCGATATGGGCAACGCGGCCACTTGGCCTTTCCCAGTCCTCTACAGGGTGGTGCGCGGGGCGTCGCCCCATCGCGTGGTTCGCGAGCGCGCCAAGGGGCTTCTCGAGGCCTTTCTCGAGGCAGCCCGGGATCTCGTCGAGCTCGGCGCGGACGGCATCACAACGAATTGCGGCTTCCTGTCGTTATTCCAGGCGGAGCTTTCTTCCCATGTCGGCGTCCCGGTCGCCACCTCGAGCCTTATGCAGGCACCACTCATCCAGGCGACGCTGCCGCCTGGTCGGTGTGTCGGCGTTCTCACCATATCGGCGGCCTCGCTCACCAAGGAGCACCTGTTGAAGGCTGGAGCGGCTGAAAACACCCCGGTGGTCGGAACGGAAAGGGGGGAGGAGTTCACCCGCGCCATCCTCGGCGATGAGGAGAGCCTTGATGTCGCTGCCGCCGAACGCGACATTCTCGCGGCCGGAGACGAGCTGGTGACACGTTACCCCGCGGTCGGGGCCGTGCTGCTCGAATGCACCAATATGGCACCTTATGCACGCGCCCTCTCGGACCGGCTTCGGCGCCCTGTGTTCGATGTCGTAAGCTTCATGGCGTGGTTTCACGCCGGGCTCGAACCTCGCGATTTCGGCCACCCGGCGAGCGCGCCGCGGTCCTCGCGTGAGCGGTGAAACAGCCGGCGATGATTCTCGATCCGTGGTTCTATTTCGCCGCGATTCCAGCGGTCACGCTCTTGGGTTTGGCGAAAGGGGGCTTCGCCGGCATCGGCACTCTGGCAACACCGATCGTCGCCCTTGTCATCCCACCCGTGCAGGCGGCCTCGATCGTCTTGCCCATCCTCATCGTGCAAGACATCTACAGCATCTATGTCTACCGGCGCCATTGGGACGCATTCAACCTCAAGGTGCTCGCTCCCGGAGCGGTCATCGGCGTCCTTGCCGGCTATCTCTTGGCGTCGCGATTGCCGGAAGCGGCGGTCGGGCTCGCCGTGGGCGGCATCTCGCTCGTCTTCGGCTTGCGCCAGCTTTGGCTGCGCAGCTCAAGCAACACGCCGACACGCCGGCCGAGCCGGGCCGCGGGTTGGTTTTGGGGAGCGCTGTCCGGGTTCACGAGCATGATCTCGCATGCGGGAAGCCCGCCCTATCAGATTTATGTCATGCCACAACGTCTCGAGGCGCGCGTGTTCGTTGGCACAAGCGTGCTGTTTTTCGCCTTCGTGAATTGGGTAAAGGTCATTCCCTACCTTGCGCTCGGCCAGATTACACGAGCCAATCTCGCCACGTCCCTGGTCCTCTTCCCGCTCGCCATCGCGACGACGTGGTTGGGGGTCGTCCTGGTGCGGCGATTCTCGAGCGAACGCTTCTACCTGTTCAGCTACTGGCTGATGATCATGGTCGGGCTGAAGCTCATTATTGACGCGGCTAGGGCGATGTCCTGATCGCTGCATGGCGTCCTTGCCCGAGAGATCTCGCGACATCTTCAAGATTTGTGGATAATGCGTCTATGAATGGAAGGATCCGGCGAAAAGAGCCGCGAGCTGATGTGCGAAGAGGCCGGTTCAAAAGATGGCGTGAGGGAGATCGCATGGCTAGACTCGAGGGCAAGACCGCTTTCGTGACAGGGGCGGCGCAAGGCTTCGGCCAATCGATCGCCGAGACGTTTGCGCGCGAGGGCGCGCGGGTCGTGATCGCCGATCTGCAGAAGCAAAAGGCGCAGGTGGTAGCGAAGGGGATCGGCGAAAAGGCCTTGCCCATTGGTTGCGACGTCTCACAGGCCGCCGACGTCGAGGCCGCCGCAATGGCAGCGGTTCGCGCCTTCGGCCGCATCGATATCCTGGTGAACAATGCCGGCACGACGCATCGCAACCAGCCGATGCTCGAGGTGAGCGAGGCGGAGTTCGACAAGGTTTTCGACGTCAACGTGAAATCGATCTATCTCACCGCGAAGTCCTTCGTGCCCCATTTTCGCGAGAAGGGTGGCGGGGTGATCATCAACATCGGATCGACGGCCGGTATTCGGCCGCGGCCGGGCCTTGCCTGGTACAATGCGACGAAAGGCGCCGTGAACCTTCTGTCGAAATCGATGGCCGTCGAGCTCGCGCCCGACAAGATCAGGGTGGTGGCGATTGCTCCAGTTGCGGGCGAGACGCCGTTGCTGGCCGCCTTCATGGGTGAGGACACGCCCGAAAAGCGCGCGGCATTCCGCGCCACGGTGCCGCTCGGGCGGTTGTCGCTGCCTCAGGACATCGCGAACGCAGCGTTGTTCCTCGCTTCCGATGAAGCCTCCATGATCACGGGCGCGGTGCTCGAGGTCGATGGAGGGCGCTGCATCTAACGGCGGCGCCCCGCAATGCTTCAGCGACTGCGCAAGCGTCTCGGCCAGCGTGGCAATCCGCACAATCTGACGCGCTTGCATTTGGCGCCTTATGTGGAACGCCACGGCTTCGAGATCGGCGACCATTCCTATGGGGCCCCGAAAATCCGCTGGTGGGGGGAGGAGGCGCGATTGACCATTGGGCGTTTCTGTTCATTCGCGGACAATGTCGAAATTTTCCTTGGCGGCAATCATCATGCGGAATGGGTGACCACCTATCCGTTTCCGGCTTTTTCGCAGCGCTGGCCGAAGGTGCCTCGGGTGAATCCGGTGGCGCCCGGCCGCGGCAACGTGCACATCGGATCTGACGTGTGGATCGGGGCGGGCGCGGCCATTCTCGCCGGCGTGACCGTTGGCCACGGCGCCATCATCGGGGCTCGCGCGGTCGTAACGGCAGACGCCCCGCCTTATTCGGTGACGGTCGGCAACCCAGGCCGGGTGGCGCGCCTGCGGTTCTCGGCAATGCAGATCGCGGGGCTTTTGCAGACGGCATGGTGGGAACTCGATGACGCCGCGATAAGCGAGCTCTCGCCCCTTCTCATGAGCCCTGACGTGGAAGCGTTGATCGAGGCCGCGCGCACGCTGCGCTCTGCCGCAGCACCTCAGCGTGCGGATCAAAATCGGCCCTGAGTTAATCGGAACCTATGGGGTTCTGGCGCGTTTGGCGGGGGTGCGTGGCAATAACAGGTCGAGTTCAGAGGGGCGTGAAGCCGTGCCGCTTTCGCGAAGGAGCATTTGTCGGCTCCCGCACGCTCTCATTTCACAACCGTTCTCAAACCGTCGGGTTCGCATCCGAAGCGCGGCTGGGTCGTGGGCCGGCCCGCTCGTCGCGCAAAGATCCGAACGGACGGATCCGCTGGATCGATGGAGGGACTAAATGTCGATCGCCGAAACCATCTCTCCCCACATCCCTTACTTGCGCCGCTTCGCGCGAGCTCTCGCTGGGACGCAGGCCGGGGGCGATGCATACGCGCTGGCGACGCTCGAAGCGATCGTAGCCGACCCGAATTCGATCGACGTTGGTCTTGACGTCCGAGCAGGGTTGTATCGCGTGTTTTTGACGCTTTGGGGCTCGGTGCCTCTCAATGTGCAAATCCATGAGGAACAGAAAACCAGCTTAGCGGAAACCGCCGATCGAAGCCTCGAAGCGATCACGCCTCGCCCGCGCGTAGCCTTCCTTCTGAGCGCGCTCGAAGGGTTCGACAAGGAACGGGCGGCCTTTGCATTGGGTTGCACTCCCGAGGAGGCTTCCGACCTGATCGACGAGGCTGCCCGTGAGATCGCCGCGCGCATCGCGACCGACGTCCTCATCATCGAGGACGAGCCCGTCATAGCCATGGACATCCAGGCAGTCGTCGAGAGGCTTGGGCATCAGGTTGTGGCGACAGCTCGCACCCGCAAGCAAGCCGTACGCGAGGCGGTGCGCGCCAAGCCTGGGCTGATCCTTGCGGATATTCAGCTTGCTGACGGAAGCTCGGGCCTTGATGCAGTGAACGACATCCTCACCTCCTTCGAAGTGCCGGTAGTGTTCGTCACGGCGTATCCCGAGCGGTTGCTCACGGGCGAGAAGCCGGAACCTGCCTTCCTTTTGACCAAGCCGTTCAACGACGACACGCTGAAGGCGGTGATCAGCCAAGCTCTTTTCTTCGACCGCAAGACGCATAAGGCCGGGGCCGCAAAGCCAGCCGGGGCCGCAAAGCCAGCCGGGGCCGCAAAGTCAGCCGGGGCGGCCGCGCACTAGACCGATAGGGCGTAGTCAGTTCTGGGAAGATGCGGGCGAGCCCTCGCGGGCGCAGCTGACGACGACAGAGCTGCCGTTCTCATCCGTTACAAGGGTTCCCAAAGCGCTCGTGACATCATCCGCGGTCGCAGGCCGAATCGCGGCGAGGCTCTCATACCCGTTCGACCGGCACCAGCTTTGCGCGACCAGGAGCCCACACGCATCCCCGCTCGTCAGGCATTCGCTTACGCCGTAGCCGTCCGTCGCGCTGATCAGGGCTTGGCTCGGGCCCGAAATGGGCGCGGAGGACAAGGGTTCATATGAAAGAAACCCCGCCGACACCAAAATAGCGGCCCCAAAAATCACTGCTTGACGCATTGTCATCCCCGAAATCGGTCTCTTCCCAACCTCGCCGCAAAACCCTTAAAGAGAGTTAAGTCTCATGGCCGAGGCGAGGCGCGCGCGACCTTAGCGTTAGCAAATCGCTAAGCTGGTCCCCTGGTTCCTGCCTGGGCGCAAGCCCACGATCTTTTATTGGATTCTGCGCGCGAGTGGGGAGTTCTGATCTATTGACCGCGCGCAAAAGCGGGACGATAGAGCAAACCCATGTTCATGGGCCGCGAACGCTTCACGATCGATCCTTGTTGTCGGCCTTGAGGGCTGGCGGGCGTGTGCCGCCACACGGTGCTTCCATCAGGAGTGCACCAATCTGCCTTTCAGCAGCTTTTTCTCCATCGAGACCCGGATAAATGCAGAGAGCAAGCGCTCTTTTCGATAATATTCGAAAACCCATCCAATCACCCACCCCGGCGCGGAATGTCATATGACACTCAAGCTCCACGACACCCTGACGCGCACGAAACGCGAATTCGTTCCGATCGATGCCTCGAATGTGCGCCTCTATGTCTGCGGACCGACCGTTTATGATTTTGCTCATATCGGCAATGCGCGTCCGGTCATCGTCTTCGATGTGCTGTTTCGGGTGCTGCGCCGCCTCTACGGAGAAGAGCACGTCATCTACGTGCGCAACATCACCGATGTGGATGACAAGATTAACGAGCGGGCAGCGCGCGATTTCCCCGCGCTTCCCCTGAACGAGGCGATCCGCCTCGTCACTGAGACGACGGCGAAACAGTTCCACGACGACATCGGCGCGCTCGGCTGCCTTGAGCCAAGCATTGAGCCGCGCGCCACCGAGCACATCAGCGAGATGCGCGACCTGATCGAGCGCCTGATACGAGGCGGCTTTGCCTATGTGGCCCAAGATCATGCATTGTTTTCCCCGACCGCCATGGACCGGGCCGCGAGAGAGGGCGTGCTTCCACGCTACGGCACGCTCGCCAATCGTTCGCTCGACGAGATGCTCGCGGGAGCGCGTGTCGATGTCGCACCTTACAAGCGCGACCCGATGGACTTCGTCTTGTGGAAACCCTCAAAGGAGGGCGAGCCCGCCTGGGCCTCTCCGGCCGGCATCGTAGCGAAGGGCCGGCCGGGGTGGCACATTGAATGCTCGGCCATGTCCTGGAAGCATCTCGGCGAGGTCTTCGATATTCACGGCGGAGGCATCGATCTCGTCTTTCCGCATCACGAGAATGAGATTGCCCAATCCTGCTCGGCGTTTGGCCATCATCAAATGGCGAATTACTGGATGCACAATGGTTTTCTCCAGGTTGAAGGACAGAAGATGTCCAAAAGCCTCGGGAACTTCGTGACCATCAACGAGCTCTTGAGCACCGACAAATTCGGCGCTCGCCATTGGGCCGGTCCGGTGCTTCGGCTTGCCATGCTGGCGACGCATTATCGGCAGCCGATCGATTGGACCGTCGCGGGGCTGAAGGAGGCCGAGCGCGTGCTTCGGGACTGGTCGGCCTTCGTCGATGGGGCTGCCCAAGGCGACGTGCCTCAGGCCGTGATCGAGCCCCTGGCGGACGATCTCAACACGCCAAAGGTTCTCGCAAACATGCACGCATTGCGCAAAGCGGGTCGCGCAAGCGAGTTGCGTGCGAGCTTGGGCCTCCTCGGCGTCGATCTTCTCGCAAAGCGCGAGATCGAGCTTTCGGAAGGGGAAATCGGTGATATCGAGCTGCGCATTGCCGAGCGCAATGCCGCGCGCGTCCGCAGTGACTGGAAGGAGGCGGACCGTATTCGCGATTGGCTCCTCGCGATCGGCGTGCAGTTGAAGGACAACAAGGATGGCACCACGAGTTGGGAGGTGAAGCGGTAACGCTCCTCTCCTCGCATATGACCTTACAGAATGAGCGGGACCTCGCCGCCGCTCAGGGCCGCTTCGGCCGCGGCGAGGCAGATGGCAATTGAATCACGCGCCTCTTCCGGCGGAAGGATTGAGCGGCTTTCGCGAAATCCTTGAAGCGCAAGCCGTAGATTTTCCTCAAGCTCAAACACCTCCCCGGAATGCGCGATCGACAAGACCTCGGCCGGTCCCATCGGGTCGCGTCCCCTGCGCCGGAGCTTGAGCTCGAAGCTCGGCGTCACGCTGCGGTCCATGGCTCCCGACCACCAGCTCCGCACGGCCCCCTCAGAGCCGGCGACCTCGAGGACGAGATGATGCTCGAATCCGCTGAGGCATTGGGAAATGACGGCCACCGAGCCGTCCGCCCAGAAGAGCTCGAGGGTCAGTGTCTCGAAAAGACCGAGGGCGGCGCGCCCTCCGGTTCCGGCGGCACGAACACGCGTGGGTTTGCCGTTCTCGCAGGCATACCAAAGCGCGAGATCCACGAAATGTACGATCTCCTCGAGGATCCACGAGCCGACCCGCGACGGGTCCTGTCTCCAACCGTCGGAGCCCGGGCGAAAGGGACGACGGAAGAGGACGATGCGCTGAAAACGGACCTTCCCGATTTCTCCGTTCGCAATGATCTCGCGCACCGCTCCCCATTGGCGGGAGACGCGAAATTCATGATCGAGCGCGACCGCGCGGCCACTTTCACGGGACGCGCGGATCACGCCGTCGCATTCCTCGAGCGAAAGCCCCAGCGGCTTCTCCAAGAAGACATGCGCGCCGTGCCTCAGTGCGGCGACGGCAAACTCCGCGTGGCGATGGTTGGGGACGTTGACGCAAACCACGTCGAGAGGGGCGGAATCGAGCATCTCTTGGTAATCGCTGAAGCGGCGCACTTGCGGCAATTGCACCTGCGCGGCGCTGTCCGACGCTTTCCCGTGGCAATAAACGCTGATGATATTCGCCCCTTCGATCGCGCGGAGCGCGGTCGCCGTCATCTGGCCCCAGGCGCCAAAGCCAGCAACTGCGATTCTCATCTCTCGGGCTTGCGCCATCGCGGCTCACCGGATTGCTCGGGCTGCGGGAACTGGGTGTGATATTGCAGGTCGGTCGAATGAAGGCGCAAGGAGCGGCAAAGGTTCGAGGCCTCGCCATTGCGGCCTCGATCTGCTAACACCGCGAAATCCCTATCGAGACTCCTTCATGCAAAAATTCACCACCTTGACCGGCGTCGCAGCACCTTTGCCGATGATCAATGTCGATACCGACAAGATCATACCCAAGCAATATCTGAAGACGATCGAACGCACCGGCCTCGGCAAGGGCCTGTTCGCGGAGATGCGATACGAGGAAGACGGCTCGGAGAACCCGGACTTCGTCCTGAACAAGCCGGCTTATCGCAACGCGAAGGTACTCGTCGCCGGCGACAATTTCGGCTGCGGCTCCTCGCGCGAGCACGCGCCCTGGGCGCTTGCCGATTTCGGTATTCGTTGCGTGATCTCCACGAGCTTCGCCGACATTTTCTACAACAACAGCTTCAAGAATGGCATGTTGCTCATCAAGGTGAGCCCCGACGATCTCGACAAGCTTTTCGATGATGCCGAGCGTGGCGCCAATGCGACGTTGACGGTCGACCTCGAGAAGCAGGAGATCCATGGCCCTGACGGGGGTACGGTCCGCTTCGATATCGATCCTCACCTCAAGCACTGTCTTTTGAACGGGCTCGACGATATCGGGCTCACCGAGCAGAAGCGCGAGAGGATCGCGAGCTACGAGAAGAAGGCCGCGCTCGAGCGGCCGTGGGTTTGATAAACCGGCCACCCGCTCGAAAACTGGGCGGATCGCGATGGAGCCAGCGAGCCTGCCCTCATAGGCCCAAGCCAAGGCAAGCTCTGGACTTGCCCCCATCGCTACGCCAAGAGGCATCTCCCTTCTTTCAACGAAGGCGGCGCTCTGCCGTCTTTTCGGACATCGGATGAAAGAGTTGAGAGCCGCTCCTGCGGTCGAGACCAGGAAGACTGAGCCTGCCAATGCGCTCCCCAAAGGGGGCGGCTTTGTCCTGCCGAATTGGTTGGCAGCGCTGCCCGGCGTTGCGCTCACCTTCGCGATCGCCGTACTCGCCTATCTCCTTCGAATGATCCCGGGTGTGGCGACCTTCAGCGCCTTGATCCTTGCGATCTTGCTCGGCATTGCCTTCCAAAATTTCGTGGGTGCGCCGGCGATCTGCAAAGCGGGCATCAAATTCTCGATGCGGCGCATCCTGCGCTTCGCCATCATTCTCTACGGCTTGCAGCTCACGCTCACACAAGTGGCGTCGGTCGGCATCGTTGGCTTCCTCGCCGTCTCGGCGACGCTTGCCGCGACGTTTGTCTTCACCGTGCAAGCCGGAAAGCTCATTGGTGTCGAGCGCAAGCTTGCCGAGCTTCTCGGTGCCGGAACAGCCGTGTGCGGCGCGGCCGCTGTTGTCGCGACCAACACGGTGACGGAAGGATCCGAGGAGGACGTCGCTTATGGCGTTGCTTGCGTCACGGCATTCGGCACGATCGCGATGTTTCTCTACCCGCTTTTGCCGCAGCTACTTAATCTCGACGCCCGCGGCTACGGCTTATGGTCGGGCAGCTCGATTCACGAGGTCGCACAAGTCGTCGCGGCTTCGCTGCAGAACGGGCAAGTGTCGGGCGATTTCGCGCTCATCGCCAAGCTGACGCGCGTGGCGCTGCTTGCGCCCTTGGTGCTGAGCCTCGGCTACCTGCGTTCTCGACGGCGAGAAGAAAACCATGCTTCGGCACCTGCGCCGTGGTTTGTCTTCGGCTTTCTTGCGGTCGTGATCGTAAACAGTCTCATCACGATTCCGGTCGGGCTCAAATCCGGGCTCATCCAAGCGACGCCTTTCCTACTTGCCATGGCGACGGCGGCGATGGGGCTGGAGACCGACATTCGCAAGCTCATGGCCAAGGGCATCCGACCTTTCCTCCTTGGCGGCATGGCTTGGATCTTCGTCGGAACCCTCGCCCTGCTGCTGGTCAAGACGGTGATGTGACCGGCCTGCCGAAAGAAGGTGACGCACTCGACCCGGCAGACTTTCGGCTGATCAGTTCGATCAGGCAGAAAGCCGCTCGATGTGGGCGCCGCAGCGCGAGAGCTTGGTTTCGAGCGCCTCGAAGCCACGATCGAGGTGATAGACGCGGTTGATCAGCGTGTCACCTTCGGCCGCGAGTCCCCCGATGACGAGCGAGACCGACGCGCGAAGATCGGTCGCCATCACCGGCGCTCCTTTCAGCCGGTCGACTCCCTCGACATACGCTGCCTCACCATCGAGGCGGATGCGGGCCCCAAGACGGGCGAGTTCCTGCACATGCATGAAGCGGTTCTCGAAGATCGTTTCGCGAATCGTGGAAGTGCCCTCGGCATGGCTCATCAGAGCCATGAATTGCGCCTGCAAATCAGTCGGAAATCCGGGGAAGGGGTTGGTGGTCACGTCGACGGGGAGAAGCCCCCGACCGTTGCGTTTCACCCGCACCCCTTCATTCGTGGCCGAGACGTCGGCGCCCGCCTTGGTGATCGCGTCGAGCGCCGATTGGAGAAGATCAGGGCGCGCGCCCTCGAGCAGAACGTCGCCCCCGGTCATGGCGACCGCCATCGCGTAGGTGCCGGTCTCGATCCGGTCCGGCAGCACGGCATGGCGCGTGCCCGAGAGTGCCGTGACGCCGTGCACCGTAATCGTCGATGAGCCCGCCCCCTCGATGCGCCCGCCCATGGCGATGAGGCATTGAGCAAGATCGACGACCTCCGGCTCTCGGGCCGCGTTACGGATCACGCTCGTGCCATCCGCCATGACGGCGCCCATAAGCGCCGTATGTGTGCCACCGACCGTCACCTTCGGGAATTCGATTTCGGCGCCCTTGAGCCCGCGAGCAGCCTTGGCAATGACATATCCAGCTTCGATTTCGATTCGGGCTCCGAGTCTCTCGAGCGCCATGATGAGGAGATCGACAGGCCGCGTGCCGATGGCGCAACCGCCGGGAAGAGAGATGCGCGCGGCCCCCACACGTGCCAAAAGGGGGGCGATTACCCAAAAACCTGCCCGCATTTTCGACACCAGATCATAGGGGGCGGTGGTGTCGACGATCGAGGACGCCGTGAGCCGAAGCGTCTGGCCGGTTTCGGCGCGCTCGCCTGGGCGCTTCCCGTTGATGGCGTAATCGACGCCATGATTGGCAAGGATACGCAACAAGGTCTGCACGTCCGCAAGCCGAGGCACATTAGCAAGCTCGAGCGTGCCGGGCGTGAGCAGGGACGCAATCATCAGCGGCAAAGCCGCGTTCTTCGCCCCGGAGATTGGAATCCTGCCGTTGAGCTCGGCACCCCCGGTTATCTTGATGCGATCCACTTGAATTCTCCTCGTCGGCCCCTCGCCCCGACCTCACGAAGCTTGTTTTGAAGCACCTCTCGCTCCCGCATCGACCCTGGCTTTGCCGTCGGGAGTCGCTTTGGCGGATTGGCCAAGCGCCGGTTTTCGTCGCCTCAAATTGTCGCGCAACGCCTTAACAAGACGTTCCTCGCGCTTGCTCTTGTCCTGCTGGGCCATTTGTCCCCACGAGCCTCAACAGCGATAACGACGAAAGAACGGCGAAACAAGGCGCCCCTGAGATCGAGCGCGACGTTTGTCCGAATTTGCAAACCTGTTGCAGCGCCGCCCGATTCCGATCTTGAGGTGCATTGACCGAAGCGAGCGCCCTCCTTAAAAGCCGGCTCGGGACACTTCCCCCCAACGGGAAGCGCCCATCTGGAAGGATGGACAGACATGGCGAATGAAAAGCCCGGCACGCGGCCGGTGAACCCGCATTTTTCTTCCGGTCCTTGCGCCAAGCGCCCCGGCTGGAATTTCGAAGTCCTGAGGCAGGCCGCCTTGGGCCGTTCGCATCGGGCAAAAATCGGTAAAGCGAAGCTGAAGCAAGCGATCGACCTCACGCGTGAGGTATTGCGCGTGCCGAGTTCGCATCGGATTGCCATCGTACCGGCTTCAGACACGGGAGCCGTCGAGCTTGCGCTGTGGTGTCTTCTCGACGCACGCGGAGTGGACATGCTCGTGTGGGAGAGCTTTGGCGAGAGCTGGGCGAGCGATGCGACAAGGCAGCTGAAGCTCAACGATTGTCGCGTCGTCAGGGCGCAATATGGCTCGCTGCCGCGCTTGAGCGATCTCGATACGAGAAAGCGAGACGTGGTGTTCACCTGGAACGGCACGACCTCGGGAGTACGGGTCCCCGATGCCGAGTGGATCGCGAATGAGCGCGAAGGGCTTGCCATTTGCGATGCGACTTCGGCCGCCTTCGCCCAAAGCCTCGATTTCGCCAAGCTCGACGTAGTGACCTTCTCTTGGCAAAAAGCGCTGGGCGGCGAGGCTGCGCACGGCATGTTGATTCTGTCACCACGCTGCGTCGAAAGGCTCGAGAGCTATTCACCGCCTTGGCCCTTGCCGAAGATTTTTCAACTCACCAAGGGCGGCAAACTCAACGAGGCCATCTTCGAGGGCGAGACCATCAACACACCTTCGCTTCTGTGCGTCGAGGACTATCTCGACACACTCAATTGGGCGAAGTCGATCGGCGGCCTTCGCGGCTTGTTTGCGCGAGCCAACGCCAATGCGGCCGCGCTCTCGGAATGGGTTGCGCGGACGCCCTGGATCGCCCATCTCGCGAGCGAGCCGGCCACGCGTTCCAACACGAGCGTATGCCTCACCATCGCCGATCAGGAAGTGCGCGCACGTGGCATCGACGCCGTGGCTCGTGTCGCCAACGGCATCGCCACGAGGCTCGAGGAGGAAGGTGCCGCCTTCGACATCGGCGCTCATCGCGACGCGCCACCGGGGCTTCGCATCTGGTGCGGCGCGACCGTGGAGACTGCCGACATCGCGGCGCTCACACCATGGCTCGATTGGGCCTTTGAACGCGAGAAGGCGGCGCTGCGAAAAGCGGCGTGACACTTGGATACGCGAGCCTTTGCCCGCCCCCTCTTCCGGCGCTCACCGCACATGGTGGCAATTGAAAACCTACGAGGATTATCCGATGACTAAGCCTCGCGTCCTTATTTCTGATTCCTTGTCAGAGGCGGCCTTGGAAATATTCAAGGAGCGCGGCGTGCATGCCGATTTCAAGCCCGGCATCGGGAAGGATCATCTCCTCGAGATGATCCCCCATTACGAAGGGCTTGCCGTCCGTTCCGCTACCAAGGTTACGGCGAAGCTTCTCGATGCCGCGACCAGGCTCAAGGTGGTCGGCCGTGCCGGGATTGGCATCGACAACATCGACGTGCCGGCGGCCACGAGCAAGGGCGTGATTGTCATGAACACGCCTTTCGGCAATTCCATTACCACCGCGGAGCACGCGGTCGCGCTGATGTTCGCGCTCGCGCGGCAAATTCCGCAAGCCGACGTTTCGACCCAGGCGGGCAAATGGGAGAAGGACCGCTTCATGGGCGTCGAGCTTTCGGGAAAGCTCATCGGTATCATCGGATGCGGCAATGTCGGTTCGGTCGTCGCCGAGCGCGCGATCGGACTCAAGATGCGGGTGATCGCTTTTGATCCGTTCCTTTCCCAGGAACGGGCGCTCGCGATCGGCGTCGCGAAGGTCGAGCTTGATGATCTTTTGCGGCGTGCAGACATCATTAGCCTGCATACGCCGATGACCCCGCAAACGAAGAATATTTTGTCGCGGGAAAACCTCGCCAAAACCAGGAGGGGAGTGCGCATCGTCAATTGCGCGCGGGGCGGGCTTATCGACGAGAATGCGTTGCGAGAAGCGCTCGACGCCGGCCATGTGGCGGGAGCCGCAATCGACGTGTTCATCGAGGAGCCGGCGCGATCGAACCCGCTCTTCGGCCATCCCAACGTCGTGTGTACGCCTCACCTTGGGGCCGCGACATCGGAGGCGCAGGAGAATGTGGCTTTGCAGATCGCCGAGCAGATCTCGGAGTACCTCTTGCGAGGCGCGATCTCCAATGCCATCAATTTCCCTTCCATCACGGCGGAAGAAGCGCCTAAGCTCAGACCGTATGTCGCGCTCGCCGAGAAGCTTGGCTCCTTCGCCGGTCAACTCACCGAAAGCGGCCTGAAGACCGTGCACCTCACCTATTCGGGCGAGGTCGCCGGCATGAAGACAAAAGCGCTGACGAGCGCGGCTGTTGCGGGCCTCTTGCGGCCGATGCTCGCCGACATCAACGTGGTTTCGGCGCCGAGCGTCGCCAAGGAGCGCGGCGTCATCGTTGAAGAGACTGTGCGCGACGTCACCGGCGACTATGCGTCGCTCATCACGGTCAGCGTCACGACCGAACGTCAGGAGCGTGCCGTCTCCGGCACCGTTTTCCAGGACGGTAAGCCGCGCATTCTCGAGATCAAGGGAATAAAGGTGGATGCCGAATTCGCGCCCTCGATGATCTATGTGACGAACGAGGACAAGCCAGGCTTCATCGGCCGTTTCGCCAGCCTTCTCGGCGAAGCCGGTATCAATATTGCCACTTTTGCGCTCGGGCGCGATAAGCCGGGGGGGTCGGCCATCGCTCTCGTCGAGGTGGACGGGAAAGTGCCGGCTCCTGTGCTCGATAAGGTGCAGACGATCCCGGGCGTGAAGCAAGCGAAGGCTTTGGCATTCTAGCTTGCGGGCGCCAGCATGCCTCGCGCGGGTATCATGCTACGCCAAGCAACGGAAATTTGACGGGCGGTTGTTCGATTTTGACGCCCTCTCTTGCAAAAGCTCAGGAGAAACTGGCTTAAAGCGCGAGAGTTGCGTTGACGCGACAGCGAAGTCGCGTCACATCGCGAGCGGGGCGCTCCCAGCCGCCCGCAGCCTTGATCTTGCTTCATGCCGCTTGCCGTCGCGACCTGGAACATCAACTCCGTCCGGCTTCGCCTCAAGCTCGTTCTCGAGTATTTGCAGCGCGCGCAGCCGGATGTGCTTTGCCTGCAAGAGACGAAATGTCTCGACGATCAATTTCCGCGTTCCGCATTCCGAGAGATCGGCTACGCGCATCAGGTGATCCGGGGCGATAAGGGGTATAACGGCGTCGCGATCCTTTCGCGTCTGCCGCTCGGGGAGCCCTCATGCCTGCCCTTCGGCAGCAAGGGCGATGCGCGGCATATTGCTGCCGAGGTGACCTCGCCCGCCGGCATCGCTGTGACGGTCAATAATTTTTACGTCCCCGCCGGCGGCGACATTCCAGACCCCGCGCTGAACGTGAAATTTGCCCATAAGCTCGGTTTCCTCAGAGATATGCGAGAATGGAGCGCCCAACAGGCGGGAACGAGCGGGCGCGCCGTTATCACGGGCGATCTCAATGTCGCGCCTTACGAGAGCGACGTCTGGAGCCATAAGCAGCTTTTGGATGTTGTGAGCCACACGCCCGTGGAGACGGCCGCGCTCGAGGAGATTCGTCGTTGCGGTGAATGGATTGATGCGGTCCGTCATCGCATTCCCGAGCCTGAGCGCGTCTATACGTGGTGGAGCTACCGGGCAGTGGATTGGATGGCGTCAAATCGCGGTCGGCGCCTCGATCACATCTGGGTCTCTTCTTCGCTCCAGGCCAGCATCGGCGAGGTCACGATCGAGACCGCGGCGCGGGGCCTCGATCGTCCCTCCGATCACGTTCCGGTTCTGCTCTCTCTTACCTTGTAATGCGCGGCCACGGCATCGATCGAGCTTGCGATGCGCTCCAGCGCATTTGTTTGCGCGGCCAGGCTTTCTTCGACATATTGGCGGAACGCCGTGGCCGAGTTTGGGAAGGCTTCGAGCACGCGCAGCATTAGCCCTCTCGGCAATTTCAGAAGCAGGGATTTTTCGCGTGCCGTTGCGGTCGCGGGCCGTTCAAGGCTCACGACGAGGGCGTGCAGCCCAATCAAGGACCCCGTCTTCATCAGACGCGCGGGGGTCGATATCTCCCCTTCACGTTCCAGAGCGATCGAGCCTGAAATCACCGCGTACCCACCGTCCGCCGCCTCTCCCTGGCGGAAGAGAACGGAGTCGGGTTCGATCGTCATTTCAATTCCGTCAAAGGCCAGAAGGCGAAGTGCGTCGCTCTCGATGACGGCGAGAGGCGCGATGCGCGCGAGGCGCTGAGTCTTGGTGTTGAGCTGCATGTCCTCTCGAGGGGCGAGCACCGCGAACAAGATAGCACGAAGGGGAAATCTCGCGCACCTGTGCTAAGGTAATATTCCGAGGCTCTAGCTGGCGTGAGTGTGATTTCAGCCGGAACGCGGCATCGTGTGTCCTCGACATCCTCGCCATCGAGAACGCGACGTGAGCGGCGTAGGGCCGAGCCTCAGACGATGAGCTTGTAGCCGCCCTGATCCGTGAGGATCATCTTTCCCGCCTCGGCGCCCATTTCGATCTTCTGCCGCAAGCGATAGATGTGTGTCTCGAGCGTGTGGGTGGAGACTGAAGAGTTGTACCCCCAGACCTCTTGGAGCAGCACTTTGCGCGCTACGGAGTGCCCATTGGAACGATAGAGGAAGCGCAGGATCGCTGCTTCTTTTTCCGTGAGTTTCAGCTTCGAGCCTTTTTCCGTGACGATCAGCTTCGATGCCGGCTTGAATTGCAAAGGCCCGATGCGCAGGACCGCGTCGTCGCTCGCCTCATGCTGTCGAAGCTGCACGCGGATGCGCGCCAAGAGCACCGCGAAACGAAACGGCTTTGCGACGTAGTCGTTGGCGCCTGAGCCGAGTCCGGCCACGGTGTCGGCGTCGCTCGCATGGCCGGTAAGCATTATAATCGGCATGCGTGCACCGCCCGCGCGCATCACCCTCACGGCTTCCCGGCCGTCCATGTCGGGTAGGCCTACATCCATAATCACCAGGTCGAAAGGCTCGGATTTTACGAGTGCCAGGGCCGCAACCGCGGTTGCTGCGGAGCTCACCGAGAATTCGCCGTTCACGCTCAATTGATCGTTCAATGTGTCGACGATGTCGACATCATCATCTACGACGAGAATGCGCGTGCGATTGGACATGTCGGAACTCGAATCGACTCACGGGTTTCGATATTAGCTACTCGCCCTTGGAGGTCCAAGGGTGGGGTAGCGGCGTGTACGCCCTGCGTATATGGCAGAAGGTGAATCTCACTCTTTAGCGCATGGTTCCCAAACAGGCGTGGATCCGAAATTAGCGTTTAAAGGGTCAATCGTTGTGACAAGCGGCCGGCGAGATCACGCAAGTCAGCCATGGGCTTGCGGCCGACCAGCATAAATGCGCGGCCATGAGATGCCCAATGCACGATGTTGAGGCCAACGCGCCGCTCGGTGGTCGGCGCGCTCTCCTGGTGGCTATCCCCGTAGATGCATAATGCCGTCACGCCGTCATGCGGGTCGAGATATGCGACTTGGCCCAGCGGCTTTCCATCATATTGCAGGATTTGAGCGCGCTTCAACGCCATGCCGGGGAGGGAGAGTTCGGAAGCGGGAAGGCCAACGCCGAGTTTTGCTCCGACGACGGCAAGCTCACGTTCCATATGGGATGGGTCGTCCGCGATGCCTGCGATCGTCTCGGGCGTGTAAAGCGACATGTATTCCGCCACAGCCTGACGCCATTCATCCTCGCTGTCGCTCGTAACTTCGATACGGGCGGCCTCACGCCAATCGGGCAGAAACCGATCGACTAGGACGCCGGTTGCGAAAAGAGCGATACCAGCGGCGAGCAATGCGAGACGCGGCCGACTTCGCAGAAGGAAAGAGGATGAGCGGGGATGAGCGGTGGCTCGATGGACGCCGTAGCCCGTCAAGCCGAGAAGCATTCGCTCCAACTTGACCTCCGGTGCCTCCGCAAGGAGCGCCGCGAAAGCACCTTTCAGCTCGTCGCTGTCATGTGCGAGCAGGTCGCGCCGCCGGCGCAGCTCGGTGTCGCGCGATAGCCAGCTCTCCACCCATTGCGCTTGCGCCGGAGACAATTCTCCATCGAGGAGGGCGACGAGATCGGCATCGGCCGGCCGCCCGGTCGGTAACTCGGTCATCGACGTTGACCCCGCGCAGGCGACGCATCTTCGCGAGACGTGTTCAACCTGCTAAGCGCCTCGCGCGCCGCGGCAAGGCGGCTCATGACGGTTCCAATCGGCACCTCGAGCATCTCGGCCGTGTCCCGATAGCTCAATCCTTCAACATAGGCCAAGAAGAGCGTCTCCCGTTGCGCTTGCGGAAGCAGTTGCACCCGTCTTAACACTTGTTGAGCCAATATATTCGTTTCAATTTCATGAGCCCCTTCAAAAGACAGCGTGGTTTCAGCGTCGACCACGCCCCCGCCTTGCCGAATCCGGCGCGAGCGAAGCTCGTTCAACCAGATCGAACGAAGGATCGAGAAAAGCCAACGATCGAGCCTCGAACCTCGAGTGAATTGGCTCGCGCGTTCGAGGGCGCGCACGCAAGTGGCCTGAACGAGGTCTTCCGCTACGTCGCGCCTTCCCGAGAGGACAAGCCCGTATCTCCAGAGCCGGGCCAAATGGTTCACCAAGCCGGCCCTCACTTCGAGCTGGCCACTCTCGATCATGTCGGAAGAGACCCATGCAAGCCACGGACGCCCATCGGCGGTGACTAGAGCATGCTCTCAAAAAATGAAAGCTATTTTTGCAACGAGTTGTCGAGGTGCGCTGAATTGGACCTGTATCTTGACCAGAAATCAGATCGAACGTGTCCACGTAGCTTCGAGCGCAATGGACAAAAGATGACCTGTTGCCGGCCACGATCCCCGAAAGGCAGTTGATTGGCGACATTCGTTAAGCAAAAGGGGCTTGCAGAGCCGTCGGTGATGAGCACATCGGCGAGACTTGAAGCCGTTGCTCGCAAGCTCTCGGGAGGCGCGGCGGGCGAGCCGCCGCGCCAATTAGGTAAAATCCTCTTAGAGCTTGGAATCCTCGATAGCTCGCGCGAGGTCCTCGTATTCTTCGCAGCCCGTGCCGCAGATGGTCTTGATTGTCGCCAGTTGTGAGTTGGCGAGATCGAGCTTGCCCTGGATCACATAGGCTTCCCCAAGATATTCGCGAACTTGCGCGTAATTGGGATCGAGCGCCACGGACTTCAGGTAGTAGGAAATCCCTTCCTCGGTGTGGCCGAGCTTGCGCGTGGCAAAACCGCGGTAATTGAGCGCCTTGGGCGTGTTCGGATTCTCGAGCAGGTCGAGCATATTGAGCGCTTCCTGGAAGCGATCCTGCTTGGCGAGCGCATAGGCGTATTGGGTCATCTCCTCATCGGGAAGAGCACCCCGCTCGGCCTTCACGCAGGCATTCTTTTTTGCGCTGTAGACTTGCCCCTTGGCGCAAGTGGGAGGAGGGGGAGGATCGCCGCCGCCGCCGGCGGCAAACGCCGGCACGGTGGCAGCCGCGCCAAGCACGACGCCAAGCGCCATGGCGATCATATCCGATTTCTTGAGCATTTCCGGTTCTCCGTGATGTGGATGGAGCGAAAACACCCGGACAAGAGAATTTATTCGCCAGGTCTTAAGCGAGGCTGCCTTAGGCGAGGCTGCCGAAGAGGGTGCGCAGTCCATCGAGCAGGCCTGGCCTTTGGCGCGTGTCGGCAAGCGTCCCGAGGTATCTCTTGGCCCAGCGCTCGATGTCGTTTCGCGCAAGGTGCTCGAACATTTTCTTGTAGCGCTGACGGCGTTCGTCGAGCGGCATGTCGAGCGAGCGCTTCAGCGCCGCCGCCACGCCCTCCGTCTCGTGCGGATTGACGATCAGCGCCCGATCGAGCTCGGCCGCAGCGCCCGCGAACTGCGACAGGATGAGAACGCCGGGGTCTTGAGCGTCCTGCGCGGCGATAAATTCCTTCGCCACCAGGTTCATGCCATCGCGCAAAGGGGTGACGAGCGCGACATCAGCCGAACGATAAAGCCCAGCAAGGGCGGACCGTGGATAGGAGCGATTGACGTAGCGGATCGGTGTCCAAGACGCCTCACCATACCGCCCGTTGATCCTGCCGACGAGGGTTGTGACCTCATCCTCGATCGCGGCATATTCCTGGATGTCCGCGCGACTGCGCGGTGTGATCTGCAGGAAAGTCACGCGTGAGCACCAATCCGGGTTCATTTCGAGGAAGCGGTCGAACGCGTTGATCCGATGCAGGATACCCTTCGAGTAATCGAGCCTGTCGACACCGAGCACCAGCTTGCGACCGGCAAGACTTTCTTCGAACTCGCGCACGAAATTCGAACGTGCTGCATTGCGGGCAAGTCGCGCATAAGCAGCTGTCTCGATGCCGACCGGAAAGGCGCCAGTGCGAACCTGCCTGCCCTCGAGCGTCAACGTCGTGCCGTCCCGGCTGAGTTGGGCGCCGTGGCTCAAGAGATAGTGGCTGAAATTGTCCCGATCGTTTTCGGTTTGGAAGCCGACAAGGTCGTAAAAGCTCAAACTGCCCAGGATCTCTTGGTGACGCGGCAAGGCAACCAAAATGTCGGGCGGCGCGCAGGGGATGTGGAGATAAAATCCGATTGGGTTCGCATGGCCTCTTGCGCGCAATTCCTTGGCGAGGGGCATCAAGTGATAATCATGCACCCAGATCACGTCGTCGTTCTCGATCAGCTCGCCGAGCTTGTCGGCGAACAGGCGGTTCACGCGCATGTAACCTGAAAGATCGGCACGAGAGAATTCAGCGAGATCGACGCGGTAGTGCAGGATCGGCCAAAGGACGCGATTGGCGAAGCCGTTGTAGTATTCCTGGAAATCATGGGTTGAGATGTCGATCACCACGTAGGTGATCTTGTTGCGCTCGATGATCCGAGGCTCGCTGTCGGTCTCATCTCGTGCCTTGCCGCTCCATCCAAACCACAAGCCGGTTCGATTTTTCAAAGCCGCCTTGACCGCAACCGCCAACCCTCCAGGAGGCGGCCTTCCTCCAGCGTCCGGAACCGCCACGCGGTTCGAAACTATGATGAGGCGCGTGCCCATGCGCCCTCCCAGCTCGCCGAGAGCCGCATCGCCGTGTTGATGATGCCGGCCATCGAATAAGTCTGCGGAAAATTTCCCCAAAGCTCGCCGGTGATCGGATGAATATCCTCGGAGAGCAGGCCAAAGGCGTTGCGCCGATTGAGAATGTCAATGAACATGTCCCGCGCCTGCTCGCGGCGACCGATCGTCGCGAGCGCGTCCATGTACCAGAAATTGCACACGAGGAACGCGGTCTCCGGTGCTCCGAAGTCATCCGCTGCCGTGTAGCGCATGATGCGGTTGTTGCGCATCAACTCGCGGCCGATGGCGTCGCAACTGCGAATGAACCGCTCGTCGGTCGGCGCCAACAGGCCAAGCTCCGCGAAGAGGAGCACGCTGGCGTCGAGGTCATCGTGTCCGAATGCGCCGGTGATCACGCCGCGCTTGGCATCCCAAGCGTTTTCGAGGATTTTGGACCTGAGCTCGCCCGCATGCATGCTCCAATACTGCGCTCTCTCGTTCAATCCGAGCCGCATCGCAATCTGGCCCAGCCGATCGCAGGCCGCCCAGCAGAGAGTGGCGGAGTAGGTGTGGATGCGGGCCCGATTTCGGTACTCCCAAATGCCCGCATCCGGCTCGAGCGCGACGCGTCGCGCATTCTCCCCGAGCAGCTCGAGCTGTTTGAAGAGTGCCTCATCTCCCATTTTCGGGAGGCGCTCGTCCACGAACATTTGGGTCGCACCGAGCACCACGCTGCCGTAGACATCGTGCTGAACCTGCGCCGCAGCCTGATTGCCGACGCGCACGGGACCATGGCCGCGAAAGCCCTTGAGATCGGGGGCGACGACTTCATCGAGCGGCGTGAACGGAACGATGCCGTGCACAGGCTGGAGAGGGTGGACGGCTTCGACCGCAATCGTCGTTATGTAATTGATGTAGGATTCCATCGTTTGCGTGGCGCCCAAGCGATTGAGCGCATCGATGACAAAGAACGCATCGCGCAGCCAGCAATATCGGTAGTCCCAATTTCGCGAGGTTCCCGAGGCTTCGGGGATCGAGGTGGTGTGGGCCGCCACGATCGCTCCTGTTTCCTCGAAACTGCAAAGCTTCAGGGTGAGCGCGGCACGCACGACAGCCGATTGCCATTCGAAAGGGACACCGAGATGGCGCACCCAGCCGAGCCAATGGTCGCGTGTGCGATCGAGAAACTCGCGGCTCGTGGCATCGATGGCGCTGCGGAAGGGCTCGTCCTGCCCGAGGACCACACTTACGGGCCGGGTCAAGGCGAAGGTCGTCTCGGCGACGATGTAAGAGAGTGGCGCATCGCTTGAAAGTCGCATGACCTCCGAACCGCCCATGTAGCGGATGTGGTTCGAACCGAGCGCATATTCCGTGACCGAGCGCCCATACGCATAGGTCGGGCGGACCCTGATCGCGATCCGTGGCAGCCCGGCGATGGGCTCGATGCGGCGAATGAGCTGGGGGGGACGAAAAGTGCGCTCGTAATGTTCGAAGCGCGGCGCGAAATCCGTGATGCGCACCTGCCCGCCTCGGGCATCGGCTAAAACGGTCTCGACGACCGCCGTATTACGAACATATTGCGACGTCGTGGAGATGCAATCCGCGAGGACGACGTCGCAGAACCCCTTCTCCTCGTCGCCAGCGAGGAGATGAGAGAAGATCGGATCCGAATCGAATCGCGGAAAGCACCACCACACGATGCGTGCTCGTCGGTCGACGAGCGCGCCAATCCGGCAATTGCCAATCAAGGCAAGATCGAGATCTTGCCCTCGGCCATCGACGCTCATGTCGAGCCTCGTCGCTGGCCGAACCGGGCAAGCCAGCAACGTACATTTTCTGGCGCGGGAAAAACAAAGCTCGCTCCCGGCCTTTCGCGGCCGACCGAGAAGGCGCGACCGCCGTGACTCACGACTGCGGCAAAGCCCGATTCGTCCGTCGCGTCATCACCGACGAAAATGGGTATGCGGCCGCGAAATGGCTCGCGCGAGATAAAGCGATCGATCGCCTTGCCCTTGTCGAAACCGCGCGGCTTGATCTCGAAAACGCTGTGTCCGTGAATCATGTCGAGCTGGAGAGCGGCGTAGCTGGCCAACAAGCATTGGAGAGCCTCCCGCAACCGCGGCTTCAACATGGGCACGGTCCGGTAATGCACGGCAAAGCTATAGCGCTTGTTTTCGGCGAAAGTGCCTGGAAAATCGAAGAGCACCTCCGTGAGTGCCATCCATAGCTGGCGCGGCAAACCCTCAGCCTCTTCGTCCGCTTCTTTCGGCTTGTTCGGCGAGAAGCGTGTCTGGGCACCATGAACCCCGCTCGCGCGAAGCTGGAGGGGCGCGAAAAGGCGGTCGAGATCGTCGATCGACCGTCCGCTGACGAGAGCGAGCGCGCCACCAAGCGCATCGTCTGCCCTGGCGAGCGAATCGATAAGCGAAGGGGGAACGAAAACCGCGCCGGGACGAGGCGCGAGATCAAGGAGCGTCCCGTCGACGTCGAGGAAAAGCGCGGTACGCTCGATTTTCAGCCCGTCTTGAAATTCATCCGCGCTGGTGCTCGGCATCGACCCTCCGTCTTCACAATCGCTGTTCGCAATTGCGCTCCGTTTAACGCGCGGAGCGTTTCATCCGTTCCTTTGATCATCTTCATCCCGCGGAATTCCTTCGTCCCGCGCTCCACGACGAAAATGCCACGCAAATGTGATTTTTTACGGGACGGTCGCCGCACTTTGACGATTGTTAAGGGGCTGGTGATTGGGGAGGAACGCGGCCAATAGTCCGATCAAGGGCAGATAAGCGCACACGTCGTAGATAAACCCGATGCTCGTCCGATCCGCGAGCGCGCCGAGAACGCCTGCGCCCAACCCGCCGAGCCCGAAGGCGACGCCGAAGAAAACGCCGGATACCGTGCCGATCCTTCCAGGGACGAGCTCTTGTGCATAGACGAGTATCGCCGAGAACGCCGACGCCATGATCATCCCGATGGGCACCGTGAGGATGGCCGTCCATAAGAGATTGGCGTGCGGCAAGGCGAAAGTGAAAGGAAAGACGCCGAGGATGGAAAACCAGATCACGAATTTTCGGCCGAAGCGGTCGCCGACCGGGCCGCCGATCAAGGCGCCTGCTGCGACGGCCGCCGAAAACAGGAAGAGATAGAATTGAGATTCTCGCACGCTCACATGAAATTTGTCGATTAAATAGAACGTGTAATAGCTCGTGAAGCTTGCGGTGTAGAAAGCTTTCGAGAACATCAGCGCCGTGAGGATGAGCGCCGAGACCGTGAGCTTGCGTGAGGAGAGGAGCGGCGATGGCAGCGCGACGCGGCTCGTGCCCGTGGTCGCCAGGCGCCGCGCCCGATACCAGACGCCGACGCGATAGAGGACGGCGATCCCCATCAGCGCAGCGACAGAGAACCAAGCCACGCTATGCTGACCATGGGGCAGGACAATGAGGGCGGCGAGTGGGGGCCCGAGCGCCGCGCCTGTGTTGCCGCCGACCTGGAAGAGAGACTGCGCGAGCCCGTGGCGGCCGCCTGAAGCCATGCGGGCGACTCGCGAAGATTCCGGGTGGAAAACCGAGGAGCCGCACCCCACGAGACCAACCGCGATCAGCAAAATTGGGAAATTCCAAGCGAAAGCGAGGAGAACGAGCCCCGAAAGCGAGAAGCCCATGCCGATCGCGAGCGAGAAGGGCATCGGCCGACGATCCGTGTAGAGGCCGACCACGGGTTGGAGCAACGAGGCCGTGAGTTGGAAGACGAGCGTGATCAGGCCGATTTGCCCGAAATCCAGATCGAAGGAGGATTTCAGAATCGGGTAAATGGCGGGAATGAGCGACTGCACGAGGTCGTTCATCAGATGCGAAAAGCTCACCGCGAGGAGCACTCCCAGCGCGAGTCCTTTTGCGGGCCTCCGCCCGCCGGTTTCGGCAACCATACGGGTTCGGATGCTCACCTCGGCCATGAATCCATCTCTAAGCTCATGCGCGCGTGGGGCGAATCAGGCGCGTGCATGGCTGCACTGCTGAGGCCACTCGGCTGGCTCCACTCGGCTCGGTCAAACGAATATGCCAGACCGGTCAAGCTGCGCGTCGCGATTGCAACCAATGAACGCGTCCGAGCACGGTATCCATGTGCGGCATGGGACGGCCATGGGGCCTTGCGTGAATATAACGCTCGTTCACCACGCGAAAGCCGAGCTTCTCCTGGATGCGCAAGGATGCCGTATTACCCGCGAGAAGCCCGCAGGCGACGAACCTCTCCCCGCTCGCAAACATTTGGGTGAGGAGCGCGGCCGCGGCCTCGCTCATGAAGCCTTGACCCCAGAAGGGCCGTGCCAGCCAATATCCGAGCGCCGGACCGGTGTTACGTCCCGTAATGCCGATCGCGCCAATGGGCGCACCATCGAGGATGATCGCATAATCGGCGTCCCGCCCCGCCGCACGCGCCGCATTTGAGCGCGCGATCCACTCGTGCATGTCGCGCAGCGTGTAGGGCCAGGGTGGGGATGCGAGCCAGCGCAACACCTCCCAATCATTGATGTGATCGAAGAGATTTTGCGCGAGATCGTTCTGCACGGGTTGCAGAATCAGGCGCTCGGTCACGATTGGGCTCGAGAAAGTCTCCGCAGTCATCGGGAGCTCCAAGCAAAAAGGGATCGACGGTTTACCGTCGATCCCTTCCTGGCTTGGGCCTTGGCTCCAATCGAGCCTTGCTCCTCTCCGCCAGGTCCCGGTTCGACGGGCCGGCGGACATGAGGTCTGCCGGTTATTCGGCCGCTCGGGGGGCGCCAATCACGGCAACTGTCGAGCGGCCGCGTTTGATGGCGAAGCTTACGCGTCCCGATGTGAGCGCAAAGAGCGTATGGTCCTTGGCGACGCCAACATTGGCCCCTGGATGCACTTTGGTGCCACGCTGGCGCACGATGATATTGCCGGCGACCACGTCTTCTCCGCCAAACTTCTTCACACCGAGGCGTTTCGATTCCGAATCGCGCCCGTTGCGCGACGAACCGCCTGCTTTCTTATGAGCCATGTATTGCTCCTGTCTCGATCCTGGCCGGCTAGCGGCCTCAATGATACACGTCAGAGCGGCAAATCAAGATTTGGGCCGCGGTTCCTTGCCGGCCATCAGATCGGCGGCCTGTCCCCTCCAATCGTCACGATGCGCGCGGCCCTTGGCGCCGGCCTGCTGCTCGACCTTTGCGATATCCTCATCAGAGAAAGCCTTCACTTGCCAATAGTGCCAAACGCCGGCGGCGTTCAGCTTCTTTTCAATTGCGGGACCGACGCCCGAGATCAGCTTGAGATCGTCGGGTTTGCCAATCGGCTGCTCGAGAGGTTGGAACGTCTCGGTATCGATGCCCTTAGCCTTGGCTGCCTCGAGGGCCGTCGCGGAATTGGTTGCAATTCCCGCACGGTTATGTGGATCGGCTTGCGCGGGAGCTTGTGGCTCGGCCTCGCCATGGGACCTGTCCTCAACCTTCTTGATCTTCGGTTTCGAGGTCTTCTCGGCTTTGGCGGCGTCCGGTGCCGCTTCGTCTGCCTCCACCCCGTGCTCCCGAGGTCCGGCAGCAGGCCGGTTCGTCCTCGCCTGTAGGGTGGGTTTGGCGCCGCCGGTGAGAATCTCGGTGATCTTGACGACCGTGAGATCCTGGCGATGCCCGCGCTTACGGCGCGAGTTCTTGCGTCGGCGCTTTTTGAAAGCGATCACCTTCGCGCCTCGCGTCTGCTCGACGAGCTCACCCGCGACCGTTGCACCCGCGACGGCAGGCACGCCGATTTCCGTCGTCGCCCCATTGACGAGCATCAGCACCTGCTCGAAGGCGATGATCTGGCCAGGTTCGCCCGCCAATTTCTCGACGGTGATCGTGTCTCCAGCGGCCACGCGGTATTGCTTGCCACCGGTCTTTATGACTGCGAACATCGTTTTCTCCCGTGTTCGGCCCGGCGAGGGGCTAAGCGCCCACCGGCTTCTTGGCAGTCGATTGCGAAAAAGCGATCCGAACGATCAGGGCGTCCCGCCGACTGTCCCGGAAACGCAGAGGGCGCGGGTCTCCCCGCGCCGTTGGGTTCGAGTAGCTGTGCTCACGATATTTGTCAAACCAGGCTTCCATGCGCGAACGTTATGATGGTCGCCAGGCCAAAAATTGCGAAGCTCGGGACTAGCTAGATAGAGGAATACGCCAAACGCGTTTCGGGGTACCGCCCATGCGAGCCCACATATGACGAGGCCGAGCGAGCCACCGAGCATTGCCGCGCCGAACGAGCTCCCTATTCGACTAGCGTCATTTTAAGGGCGAGATTTCGGTGGGCAGCCAGATTCCATTGGCCATGACGGCAAGATGATCCGCCCCACCCTTCGGGGGCCAGACCCCCATCTGCACAGCTTTGCCGCGGATTTCGGCGCGTTGTTCCAAGCTCGAATAGGGCCAGATGTGGGTGAGGCGCGCAGGTCCTTCGATGGTGTGCATCACAATGAGGTTTCGCGAGAGCTTGAGGCGCGCGGGTAGTGCAGCGCGCCAAGAGGCGACGACATCCGGAAGAACGCCAGGTTTCATGATGTAGGATCGGATTTCGTAGACAGGGCCGAAGGCGCCGGTTTCAATCGACGGCAGGTCGGGGAAGGGTGCGTAGCTGTCCGTTTCAAGATGCATGAGGAAATCGCGGCAACCGAACGGGTTGCGGCTTTCCAAAGTGCGCTTGCGCTCGGCCCGAAGCGCCTCCCCATCCGAAAAGCCGCGCAGCACGGCGACTTTGTTGAGTTCGCCGATCTCTGATGCCCAGCAGCCGAGAAGCGTCCCCCTGGCCTCCCCGTCTTCCACGTAAGCCTTGATGCCAGGGAGCGCCTTGGGCGTCGCGCCGATCTGCAAGGTGAGCTTGGCGAATTCATAGAGCATCTTGGGTTTCCTCCATGGGCCGTTTCACCCTAAGGGTCGCGCCAGGAGAATAATGTCAACTGAGACGTACACCATCCTGCGTCTTTGCGAGCTGCGTGCGCCCAAATGTACTATCGCCACGAGAAGACGGCCCGTTCCACGCGCGTCAAGATCGCCGCGAGCGAGAGCCCCATCAGAGACAAGATCACCACGCCCGCGATGAGGTCGTCGGTGCGATAGAGATTGCCGGCCGAAAGTATGAAGGCACCGATGCCGCTGTCGGCGCCAATCATCTCGGCCGCGACGAGCAGGATTATCGCGACCGAAATCGTGATGCGGAACCCCGCAAGCACCGAAGGTAGCGCGCCAGGCAACACGATCTTGCGGACGATCGACCATGTCGAGAGATTGAAGCTCTGGCCCATCGCAATGAGGTTACGCTGCACATTGTCGATGCCCGAATAGGTGCTGATTACGGTCGGAAAAAGAACCCCGATGGCGAGCGTCGCAAATTTCGAACCTTCCCCGATGCCGAACCAAATGATGAACAAGGGCACGAGCGCGATCTTCGGAATGGGGAAGAGAGCCGAGACGAGGGCGAGGACGGGGGAGCGCACCAAGGTGAACATGCCGACCGCGAAGCCCAACGCGACACCGACGGCGGTGCCCAGCGTCCAGCCGACCGCAAGTCGCACAAAAGAGGCGAGGAGATTTGCCCACAGATCACCCGAGAGCGCCAGCCGCCACAGCGCCCATCCAACGGCAACGGGTGAAGGCAAGAAGAGCTCGGATATGAGCCCTGCCGAAGAGCCAGCCTGCCAGATAATGATGACGACCGCGAGCGTCGCGGCCCCGGCCCAGGGACGGTTGCGAGGCGAGAAGCTTGCCGCCCGTAAGGGCACGAGCGTTTCATCGCGCATCCTCGAGCTCCCTGTCAGCCGCGCTCGCCTCGTCGCGGATCATCGACCAGAGCGTTTTTTCCGCGACGAGAAGCTCGGGGTCGTCCTCCCGGCGCAACTCGGCCGGCCGATCGATGTCGACGATCGCCTTGATGCGGCCGGGGCGCCGCGAAAGGACCACGACCCGGTTTGCGAGACGCACAGCTTCGTTGAGGTTGTGGGTGACGTAGACCGTGGTGATGGCGGCCCGCGCAATCAGCAATGCGAATTCCTCGAGTAGTAAGGCGCGGGTTTGCGCATCGAGCGCCGAAAGCGGCTCGTCCATGAAGAGACAGGCGGGGCGCACCGCGAGCGCACGCGCGATTCCGACGCGCTGGCGCATGCCGCCCGAAAGCTGTTTGGGATAGGCGTGGGCGAAGTTCTCGAGGCCCGTGAGGCGAAGCATCTCGCTGATGCGCTCGCGTCGGGCCTTCTCGTCGCGCAACTTGTCTTCGAGGACGAGCGAGATATTCCCGGCAACTGTGCGCCAAGGCAAAAGCGCAAAATCCTGAAACACGTAGGTGAGGGCGTTGAGGCAATCGGGACGCGGCTCGCCATGAATGAGAACGCCCCCTTTCGTGGGAAGCAGAAGCCCGCCCAGAATGTTGAGAAGCGTGGATTTCCCGCAGCCTGAAGGGCCGACCAGAGCCAGCACCTCGCCGGGCGCGATTTCGAGCGTGACGTCGTCGAGAACGAGGTTAGGGCCGAATTGATGGGTCACGCGATCGACCCGCAGCCTGAGAGTGGGAGCACTCGTCTCCTCTTCCAGGGCAGGAGCGTCGGTGAGCCTCGCCGGTTCAGCCACCATGGGAGTTCAATAGAGAGGGAGAGAGGTGGAAGGCAACGGACCTGCGCCTCAAACGGTGCTGTCAATATAAAAGTTCATGCAGATGTGAGATCAGGGCAATGCGCGCAGTCGGCAGCGTCGGAGATCAGCTCTGCCCAGAGGCTCGGCAACCGCGCGGGCCGTGTCGAATGCTGGGCTGGTGCCCAGGAGAGGACTCGAACCTCCACGGCTTGCGCCACTGGTACCTGAAACCAGCGCGTCTACCAATTCCGCCACCTGGGCCTCGCCCGTTGTTTGCGGCGACAGACTCGGATTGTCAACGCTGGCGCAGGTTTCGCGCAAAAGGGACGCGGCAGTGCCGCGCCCCGAGGGAGCCAGGTCGCAGGCTATCCGCCTACCTCGCCGCTGATCACCGGCCCGAACCGCTGCCAGCGCGTGCCGTCGAACTTTTCCATCTGCAATTGCTGAAGCGGGTAGTAGCTGGTCGGGGTCGTATGGATGGAGATGCCGGGCAGCAGCATGTCAAGATCGAGCTTCAGATTCGCCGCTTGCTTCATCACGTTCTCGCGCGTGAGGTCGTCGCCGCATTGCTTGAGCACCTGAACGAGCGTTTGGGCCGTGAGGTAGCCGTAAACGGTATTCCCGTCCGTTCGATTACCGTCGGGATAGTATTTGTCCATGAAGGCCGACCAAGCTTTGAATCCCGGATCATCCTTCCAACTCGGATCGGTGGCATCCTTGTAATAGGCCGTGCTCAACACGCCAGTTGCATTGTCGAAGCCGGCAGGGGCGAGGACCCCGCCGAGCGAATTAGAGACGTTGTTTACGATCTGAATCGGTTTCCAGCCGACCTCCGCGACTTTCTTGATCGCCTGTGCGGCGAATTTCGGGGTGGCCACGTTGAGGAAGATGTCGGCGCCCGACGCTTTCAGCTTCACGATCTGGGAATCGACCGTCGGGTCCGAAGTCTCGTAGGGTGCCTCGGCGATGATCATTGAAGTTTTGTCGCCGAGCCCGTCCTTCAGTCCCTTCATCACGTCCTTACCGTAATCGTCGTTCTGGTAAAGAATGCCGATCTTTCCGTTGGGATGGTTGTCGATGAGGTATTTTGCGTAGATGCGGCCCTCGCTCTGATAATTGGGCTGCCACCCCATGGTCCAAGGAAAATCCTTAGGATCTCCGAACTTGGTTGCACCCGTGGCGACGAAAAGCTGGGGCACCTTTTTGGCGTTCATGTATTTCAGGATCGCCGAATTCGACGGTGTGCCGAGCGATTGGAAAATCAGAAGGACGCCGTCGCTCTCGACGAGCTTGCGGGCCTGTTCGACCGCCTTGGGGGGGCTGTAGCCGTCGTCGTATGAGACGAAATTGATCTTGCGCCCATTGATCCCGCCCTCGGCATTCACCTTGTTGAAGAATGCCGCCTCCGTTTTCCCGATGACCGCATAAGCGGATGCCGGCCCGCTATAGGGCATGATGTTGCCGACCTTGATTTCCGCGTCGGTGGCGCCGGTGTCGTATTTCTTTTGGGCGAGGGCTGGCGTGGTTATGGCAATAGCGATGCTCGCAAAGCTTGCCAACGCCGCTACTCGCCATCGATCTGACGGAACCCGCATCTGTCATCTCCCTACTTTTGCTTTATGCTTTTGCCCGCCACCATCGAGACGCGGCGCGTGTTAGACCTGCGGCCCCCGTCGGGAGCACATAAATCAAGACAATGATCATCACACCGTAGACGGCCCCCGACAAGCCCTTGGAAAAGCTCTCGGCCAAGTTCGGCACAAAGAGCACGAAGGCCCCCCCGAAGAAGGCGCCAGGAATCCAGCCGACGCCCCCCACCACAAGCCCGACAAGAAGGGAGATGGAGAGGAAGAAGGTGAAGCTGTCGGGCGCGACGAACTGCACCACGATGGCGCCGAGCGCGCCCGCGACCCCCGTATAAAGGGCGCTCACGCCGAATGTGAGTGACTTGTAGAGCGCGATATTGATGCCCATGGAACGCGCCGCGATGGGGTTGTCGCGAATGGCCATCATTGCACGGCCCGTGCGGCTGGCGACGAGATTATGCGCGAGCACCGTCATAACGATCGTGATCAGCAAGGTGAAGTAGTAGAGCCATTGATCTTCGGTAAGCGGCAGGCCGAAGGGTGCTTCGGGCTTATTGACCACGATCCCTTGCACGCCCCCCGTCCAATGCTCAAGAGGTGAGAGCTTCAGGATTTGCGGTGTCGCCACTGCGAGCGCGAAAGTTGCGAGCGCGAGGTAGACGCCTTCGAGGCGAAGGGCCGGCAGGCCGAAAAGAAAGCCGAAGACGAAACAGGCTATGCCGGCAACGGGTAGCGTCATCGCATAAGGGAAATCCGCCTTATCCATCAACATGGCGGCCACATAGGCGCCAATCGCGTAAAAGGCGCTGTGGCCAAGTGAGAACTGACCATTAAAGCCGGTGAGCAGGTTCAGACCGATGATGGCGATCGCATAGACGAGGACGAGCGTCAGCTGAAACGTCAAGAAGTTCTGGATCACAAGCGGGAGAACGAGCGCAACCGCAATGATAGCGAGCGTCACACGAGGGTTGTTTAAGCGAGGCACGCGAAGGCCTCGCACGGCCTTCTCTGGCGCCGCTTCGACTATGTGTTCCGAAGGGATGGACAGGATCAGACTCGATGTAGCACGGGGCGGCCGAAGAGCCCCTGAGGCTTCATGACCAGAACGGCCACGATGATTGCGAGTGCAATCGTGAATTTGAGCTCGCCACCGACCACCGGGATGAAGGTCCCGGCGAGGTTCTCGACCACGCCGACGATGAGCCCACCAATAACCGCTCCCGCAGGGCTCCCCAATCCGCCGAGCACCGCGCCGGCAAAGCCGTAGAGGAGCACGCCGAGCATCATGTTCGGCTCGAGGAAGACGATCGGCGCGATCATCATGCCTGCCACGGCGCCGATGGCTGCCGCCATTCCCCAACCCAGCGCCGCCATCCAGCCGACCCTGATCCCGACGAGCCGCGCCGAAACCGGGTCGTTGGCCGAGGCTCGCATGGCAAGTCCGACGCGCGTGAAACGAAAGAAGCCGTAGAGGAAGGCCAGCAGCAGAATGGTGACCGCAATCATCCCGGCCTGATGTGCGTCGATGAAGCCGTTCGCGATCAGCGGCGCCGTTCCGAAGGGTGTCGGAAAAGGCTTGACGTTGAAGTCCCATATAAAGCCGGCGAGGCTGTTCAAGATGGCGAGCAATCCTATGAAGACAGCGACGTGGCTCAAAACGGGCGCATTATGGATCGGGCGAAGCACTATGCGTTCGATCAAGACACCCCCAGCAAAAGACAAGGCCACGGTGAGAGCAAAGGCCGTCCAATACGGGAGCCCCCATTGGATGAGCTGCCAGGCGAGGAAGGTTGAAAACATCGCCATCTCGCCTTGCGCAAAATTCAGGTGACCGATCGTCTGATAGGTCATGACGATGGCAAGCGCGATGCAGGCATAGATGGTGCCCGTCGCGATCCCGGCGAGGATTTGCTGCAGCAAAAGTTCCATGACTCAACTCTAGTAACCGAGATAGGAACGCCGAATCTTCTCATTCTGGCGGATGTCGCGCGCGGCACCGGAAAACACGATTCGGCCTGTCTCGACGAGGTAGGCGTGATCGGCGAGATCGAGCGCCACGGTCGCATTCTGCTCGACCAGCAGCAAGCTCACACCCTCGTCTTTGTTGAGCGTCGAAAGAATCGCGAAAAGCTCTTGCACGACCCGCGGAGCAAGACCAAAAGAAGGCTCGTCGAGCAGCATGAGTCTTGGTCGCAGCATCAGGGCGCGGCCGATGGCGAGCATCTGCTGCTCTCCGCCCGAGAGCGTGCCGGCCTGCTGGCTTCGCCGCTTTTGCAGGATCGGGAAATAGCCATACACGCGCTCGAGATCTGCCGCGATGGCTCGGCGGTCCCGTCTGGTGATCGCGCCGAGCTCGAGATTTTCCTCGACTGTCAGGCGCACGAATGTGCCCCGCCCGTCCGGCACATGGGCCACGCCCATCCGAACGATGTCCTCGGTGGATGCGCGCGCGATGGATCGGCCCGCGAAAGTGATCTCACCCCTTCTCTCGATCATTCCGCAAAGGGCTCGCAAAGTCGTCGTCTTGCCAGCGCCGTTGCCGCCGAGCAGCGTGGTCACGCCTTTCTCCTCGAGAGCGAAGTCGAGCCCATGCAATACGCGCGTGGATCCATAGGAAGCGTGCAAGTCTCGTACTTGCAGAAGCGGTGTCACGACTGGCCCGTCCCGAGATACGCGTTGATCACATGCGCATCTTGCTGCACCTGGGCTGGCGCTCCCTCCGCGATCTTGCGTCCGAAATTCAGCGCGATCACGCGATCGGAGATCGACATAACGAGGCTCATATGATGCTCGACAACAAGGATTGTGACGGCCCGGTCGTCGCGAATCTGCTTGATGGTCGCAGCAAGCGCCTCGACCTCCTCATGGTTCAAGCCGCAAGCGGGCTCGTCGAGCAAAAGGAGCTTCGGCGAGGAGGCGAGCGCACGGGCAAGCTCCACTCGCTTTTGCGTCCCGAAGGGCAAATCGGCGACACGCTTCTCGGCGTGGGCTTCGAGATCGAGATAGCCGATAATCTCGTGCGAACGGCTCTTCAGCGAAGCTTCGCCGCGTCGCGTCCAGGGAAGATGTAGGGCGTCGCTGAAGTAATCGCTTCGAGTTCGGCAGTGGCCACCGACGTTGACATTGTCGAGCACCGAGAGGTTGCGAAACAGGGCGAGGTTCTGGAAGGTGCGACCAATGCCGAGATCAGCGATTTGATGGGCTGGACACGTCAAGATCGAGCGCCCCTCGAAGAGGATTGCCCCTGCGCTCGGTGTGTAGAGGCGGCTGAGACAATTGAACAACGTTGTCTTGCCCGCCCCGTTGGGGCCGATAAGCCCGACGATCAGGCCGTCATCGATATCGAACGAAACGCCATCGAGGGCGACGATGCCGCCGAAGCTGACCGAGATGTCGCGGACAGACAAAAGAGGATAAGGGGCTCGCGCCGCTCGTGCTGCCGATGCAGGGTTCACGCAAATCGTCGCAATTGTGAGGCATGAGCTCGCGGCAATGCACGCTCGCAGCCGGAAGAAATGCGCCTCTCCACGCGCGACGCCGCTTGCCGCCTGAGCAGCACAATCCTCGACACGTCTCCCTCCCTCGAGGTCCCGAGTTTCGGGTCCTTACTATTGATGCTTGCGGCCTTCGGGGCTTTTCAAGCTCGTGCATTTTCGTGGCCAACGCCCATGTGTCAAGGCTGAGTATTCGAGGTCTAAGCGAGCGGGCGCTTGATGTTGCCTCGCTTTTGATCAATTCTTCGCGAGAGTAGAGCGGCGAGGCTCCGCTTTTAATTCCGTTAGCCCTGCCTGTTCGAGCGCCGCGGGTCGAGATTTGCCGAGGAGACAACGATGGCGCCGAAGGAAAACCGGTCCCAGACGATTTCGACGGGCAGAAGATGGGTTCAGCTGGGACTTGGGCTCATCGCCATGATGGCGATCTCGAGTCCACAATATGTCTGGACGCTTTTCCTCAAGCCTTTCCAGACGACAACGGGAGCCGGGCTCACCGCCATTCAGTTCACTTTTTCCTTGCTCATCGTGTTGCAGACCTTTTTCTCACCTGCGCAAGGTTGGCTCATCGAGCGCTTCGGCGCGCGCGCTCTCATTACGACGGGCGCCGCGCTTTCCGGCCTCGGCTGGATTCTGTCGGCTTTTGTAGAGAGCCTATGGGGCCTCTATGCAACCTATGGCTTGTTTTGCGGCATCGGCACGGGAATCGTCTATGTCGGCATCGTCGGTTTGATGGTGCGCTGGTTTCCACAGGCGCGCGGCTTTGCCACGGGCGTCGTGGCTGCTGGATATGGATTCGGCGCTATCCTGACGACCTTTCCAATCGACACGATGATCAGAAGCGCAGGCTATCGCACGACGCTCGTCACCTTTGGCGCGGTGCTCGGGCTCGTAGGCGTAGCGGCCTCGTTTTTCTTGCGTTCCCCTCAACCGGAGGAGATTCCAACATCGATCGCCTCCTCGGCTCTTGTCGAAGGCGCGAATTATGCGCCCGGCCAGATGTTGCGCACACCTCTGTTCTGGCTGCTCTTTGCGATGATGACGATGATGTCGACAGGAGGCCTCATGGTCATATCGCAGTTTTCGGCTTTCGCCAGGGATTTCGGCGTTGCCGACGTGATCGTGTTCGGAGCACCCGCGCTTCCTCTGGCCCTCACGATCGATCGCATCACGAACGGGCTTACCCGTCCGTTTTTCGGCTGGGTGTCCGATCGCATCGGACGGGAAAACACGATGGGTCTCGCCTTCTTTTTGGAAGCGATGGCGATCGCCTTGCTTCTCGTTAATCGCGAGAACGCGACCGCGCTCGTTATTTTATCGGGGCTCGTCTTCTTCGGTTGGGGGGAAATCTTTTCGCTTTTTCCTTCAACCCTTACTGACAGCTTCGGCTCGAAACACGCCACCACCAATTACGGCTTTCTTTATATGGCGCAGGGCATCGGCTCGATCCTCGGCGGGCCCATGGCGGCTTGGCTGAGGGAAGAAACGGGAAGCTGGGTTCCAGTTTTCTTGCTCATCGTCGCCTTCGATGTGCTCACGGCAGTTTTGGCGCTTTTTGTCCTGAAGCCGATGCGCTCCACCCTGGCGAAGGAAAAATTCGTCTTGACTGCCGTGCCGGGGTAACGGGCTGGCCTCGCAAAATCACTCCTGCCGTGGATCGAGCGCGTCGCGCAGCGCGTCGCCCACGAGGTTGAAGCCGAGCACGGAAAGAAAAATTGCAATGCCCGGCCAGAGTGACATTCCGGGCGCCTGCGTCAAATAGGACTTGGCTGAATTGAGCATCGCTCCCCAGGATGGAACAGGCGGTTGTTCGCCAAGCCCCAGAAAGGACAGCGAAGCCTCGGCGGTGATCGCTTGCGCCATCGTCAGCGTGGCTTGCACGATCAACGGCGCGGCAATGTTGGGCAGAATGTGATGGGTGACGATCCGTAAATCCTTGAAACCGAGTGCCCGCGCGCTTTCCACATAATCCGTTGCCTTGATGTCGAGCACTTGAGAGCGTGCCAAGCGCGTGAAGATGGGCGCGGCCGCAAGGCCGATGGCTATCATGGCGTTTACGAGGCTCGGTCCTAAAAAGGTCGCAAGCACGATTGCCACGATCAAGAAGGGCGTTGCGAGGAGCGCATCGGCGACTCGCGAGATGATCAAATCGACGGTGCCGCCCATATAGCCCGCGAGCACGCCGAAGAAAGAACCAAGGCAAACCGCGATACCGGCCGAGACAAAACCTGCCGAGAGCGATGTTCGTGCGCCGAGAATCATGCGAGAGAGAATGTCCCGGCCGAGCTCATCGGTGCCGAGCCAATGCAAGGCCGAGGCTGGTTTGCGTATGAGCGCGTAATTCGGCTTGATTGGGTCATAAGGCATAATCCAACTAGCGAACACCGCACAAAAAAGGCAGGTCAGCACGATGAAGAGACCGAACAGAGCCGCTTTGTTGGCCAGGAGCTTGCCGAATGCGCCGCGGCGTTTTGGGGCTGCGTGGGCCTCGATGCTTTCTTGGCGCTCGAGCGCGAGTGTCATGATGCGCGCAGCCGCGGATTGAGCACAAGCTGGGCGATGTCAGCGAGAAGATTCAGGAGGATGAAGCCGACGCCCGTGCAAAGCGCGACCCCTTGAACCACGGCGTAATCACGGTTGAAGACAGCGTCGACGAGCATCTTGCCGAAGCCTGGAATCGAGAATACCTGCTCGGTCAGCACGGCCCCGGCAAGCAACTGGCCGAGGAGAACGGCGGTCACCGTGACCAGCGGCGCGAGGGCATTTCGAAATGCATGGCCCAACACGACGCGCAGCTCGGTCAGGCCCTTCGCCCGGGCCGTGCGCACATAGTCTTGCCGCAGCACTTCGAGCATCGAAGAGCGCGTGTGTCGCATGAGAATACCCGCTTGCGCATTGCCCAGCACGAAAGCGGGCAGGATCATGGTGCGAATGTTCTGCCACGGATCTTCTGAGATGGGCGCGTACCCCGAGGCGGGCAAAAGATGCATGTTCACCGAAACCAGGATGATGAGCACGATGCCGAACCAAAAGGTCGGGATCGACACGCCCCACAGGGCCGCCCCGCGCGCCAGATTGTCCCACAATGAGCCCTTTTTCGCCGCGGCCAGAATGCCGGCCGGAACGCCGATCAGCACGGAAATGAGCGTGGAGAGAAGCGCAAGCTCGAGCGTGACGGGAAGCTTCTGAGCAATCAGATGCAAAACCGAATCGTGATTACGAAGCGACTCGCCGAGATTGCCTCTCAATGCGTCTGCGGCCCAACGCATGAATTGAAGCGGCAAGGGGTCGTCGAGATGGTATTGAATGCGCAGCGCGGCGAGCGTGGCTGGATCACGATCCTCTCCGGCCATGGCGAGCACGGGGTCGCCTGGCAAGAGCTTTTGTAGCAAGAAGACGAAGCAGGCAAAGATCGCAATCGTCGGCAGCGCGGTGAGGACGCGCCGCACCACATAAGGCAACATCGCGTTCATGAGGTGGTGTTTTACGCCTCACGGGCGCTTTCGTCTCGTGTTCACTGCGCGAGCTTCACGCCGTCGAGCCGTATCATGCCGTCCGGGACCGCAATGAAGCCCTGAAGCTTCGCTGTCATTCCCCAGATATATTTTTCGAAGTACAAATAGATGATCGGCAGCTCGTCGAGCGCGACCGCATCGAATTTCTCATAGAGGGCCCTTCGGGCCGCGACATCCGTTGTGATCCGAGTGTCATTCAAGATGGCATCGACGTCCTTGTTGCAATAGTGCCCATCGTTCAGCCCGCCGCCGCAGATGTAAAAAGAATAAATGTTGCCATCCGGGTCCGGTCGTCCCGACCAACCGATGAGCGATGTCTCGAAAGTGCCGTCGGTCTGCTCCTGAATTTGCGTCGCAAATTCGGTTGAAATGAGCTTGAGCTCGATTCCAGCCTCGCCTGCCATCGCCTGCAGGACCTCGGCCACCCTTTGGATGCGCGAGGAGCTGGTGTAGATGACGTTGATAACCGGGTGCTCGACACCAGCGGCTTTCAGGAGCGCCTTGGCCTTGGTGACATCGCGCTGCGAAGGGGGAAACTTGTCGGAATAGTATGGACTCACAGGCGGGACGGCTTGTCCTGCCGGCGTGAATTGTCCATCGAAGACCGCGTCCATGACCCCTTGACGGTCGATGGCAAGCGAGAGTGCTTGGCGAACTCGCTTGTCCTGGCCGACGGGTACTTTCGAGGCTGGGCCATTCGCCACGTTTACAGTCAGGCCTTGGTAGCCGAGCGAGGTCACGCTCACGACCTTCAGCTCCTTTTGTGCCTCGATTTCCTTCACATCGGTCGGCTCGACGCGTTCGGCAATGTCGAGGTCGCCAGAGCGCAAGCTCGCGAGCCTCGCGGTCGAATCCGGAATGGTCCGGTAAACGATCTTGTCGAATGAAAAGGCCTTAGCGTTCCAATAGTTCGGGTTGCGCGCGAGCGTGATGTGATCCTGCTGGACCCGGTCGACGAATTTATAAGGGCCGGAGCATACCGGATTGAGCCCGAACTTCGCCCCGGCCTGCTTTGCAGCCTCGGGCGCCACCATCATTCCGGCGCGGTCGGAGAGGGTCGCCAGCAAACTCGCATCAGCTTTCTTGAGGTTGAAGCGTACGGTGAGAGGGTCGACGACATCGACGCTATCGACCGAGGCGAGTTCGGCCTTGCGGATCGATTCGGGCATCGTCTTGTCCCGCTCGATGTTATATTTGACGGCGGCCGCATCGAATTTCTCGCCATCATGAAAGGTCACGCCCTCACGAAGCTTGAACGTGATCACCTTGCCGTCCTCGGTGGTTTCCCAGGACATGGCAAGGCGCGGCACGATCTTGAGGTCGGGAGATATATCGACAAGCTTGTCGCAAAGTGACTGGAAGACGATGCGGCCGACAAAGCTCTTCCCCGGGGCCGGATCGAGAAGGTCCGGATCATCGACGAGACCAATGCGGAGCGTCTGCGCCGTTGCCGCGGTCGCGGTGAGCATCAGGGCACCGGCCAAAAGAAGTCTCGTCTTCATGTGCTGCCTCCAGGTGCAACGTCGAAAGCATTTGCTCAAAATACCGCCGAGCGAGGAAGGGATTGTCACATCCCCTCCTGCGCCGGCGTATACAATCACTGGCCCCCATCCGTGGCAACTCATTTGCAGGCAGCGTTGGCGAAACCGCGAATGAGCCTCAGAAGGACGGCTTGACGCGAATATCGCGTCAAGCCGCGATCCAACAAATTAGCGTCCGTAATGTCCTGTGAAGGTCGCTTTAGCCAAGGTGTGAAAGTGCAAGTTGAAGCCGACAACCGCACCTGAGGTCTCGGGCGTGACGTCCAACTTGTCTGTGTCGACCGCGAACACGGTGAAGATATAACGGTGGGGCTTGTCACCCTTCGGTGGGCATGGACCGCCATAGCCGGGGGTCCCGAAATCCGTGCGCGTCTGCACGCTGCCTTTTGGTGCGAGATCCGCCTTGATATCACCCGCATTCTTTGGGAGCGAGGTCGTGGATGCCGGGATGTTGGCGACCAGCCAATGCCAGAATCCGCTGCCCGTGGGTGCGTCCGGGTCATAGACGGTCAGGGCAAAGCTCTTGGTTGCGGCCGGCGCACCGCTCCAATTGAGCTCCGGCGAAATATTGTTGCCGGTGCATCCGAAGCTGTTGAAGACCTGCTCGTCCTTGATGGTGGCGCCACTCTTGATTTCCGGGCTCGTCAATTTGAAGCTCGCCGCGTGAGCCGCGCTCGTCGCAACGGCGGCCAAGCCCAAGCCCAAGCCCGTGATCAGGCATCCGGTCGTGAATTTCATTCTTGCCTCCTTTTTCCGGCGCCGTCGACCACGACACCGCCTGCTCGCTCTTAGCGGCTTCGTCCGGATTGAGCGAGTCCGCCAGCGCTCATGAGGATAAGCCCAATCTTCGGCCTTCCTCACGCCACGGCACAAACAAAAAAAGCGCCCTCGGCCCGCCGAGGCGGACCGAGGGCGCATGAAGTACAACGGGGCACGCCATACTATTCCATGACGGCGCGCTTCTTTCTTCAGGGCTTCAGAGTCGTCAGGATCCAGCCGACCACGTCCTTGAAACCGGCTCCGACCGCGACCAGGAGGAGCACGGCGAACAGATACACCGCGCCCTTGAACCCCTTGGCCTGCTGAAACGCCTCGGCGATCGGCTTGAGCTCGGCTCTGATGAAAGCCATCTCCGTCACGATCCCTTGCATTTGGGTCTCGAGGCGAACGAGGCGTTCTCCGGGGGGATCGTGTTCGGTCATCGCTACCTCCTCGGGCACTCTCTTTTCATGCGAGGACAGCATCAGATCGCCTGCCGCTCGTTCACGCCCGCGATGCGGGGGCTGTATCCGTGACGAAGCGCATGGCAAGCATCAGCACGCCCGAAACAAAAAAGGCGCCCGTGGCGCCGATGTATTGGTCCCATTGGATGCCGGAAAGATAGGTGAGCCCGGAAGGGGCGACCGCAAGCCCAAGTCCGACCAGGAAGGTTCGCCATCCTTTGAGCGAAGTAAACATTTTTCAGTCTCCAGAGGTTCGAAGTGTTTGGTGGGTTTGCGCAAGCGAACGATCGTTCGCTGTGACGCTTCAGAGGGTCACGAGACCGATCGACACGGCGTCTTGAAGAAGCTGCTGGCCGAGAGCGATCGCTTGCGAAGCGTTGCTCGGCGGAGCGCCGCAAAAGCTCGCGAGGAAGTTTCGCGCGTCGCTGATCACTGTCGCCGTCCTGGCGCCCGCGAACAGGCTCGCAATGCCGGCTGCGTCGGATATATTCTGCGCCTTGGGGCAATAGGCGGATGCGACTTTCGTCGAATCATTCGCAATGGTCGCGTTCACCTTGGCCACGAATCTGGCGATACGCGGGTCGGCCGCGGCCACGGCACCGATCACTGTACTCGCCGCGGCACCATCTGTTGCGAGCTGCACCGTGTTGCAGCCGGCTGCGCCGAAGGCAATGAAGCAAAGCGCCGCGAGCGGCGCGATTTGGTTGCGCATCAGTTAGACTCCAGTTTGGGATAGGCTACTGGCTCGATCGAGCCCCCGGCCTGTTTCGGGCGCGCTTTAGGCCCCGGCGCGACGGGGTAGCCGATGGCCTCGGGCCTTCGGCGATCTCATTTTGGCGAGTTGGACGTCAGGCGGGGCGATCGGAGACGCCAATTCGGTCGCGGGAGCTGCGTTTGGGCGGGCGCGGCGGAGCTGGAATCTTGACACGCAGCTTCGCCGCATCGCTCGGTGCGCACTCCATACGCATCATTTCTGGTGGTTCGGGCGGCAAGGTGGTCCGTGTGCGCGACACGCTGTAATTTCGACCAAAGCGGACATCCTTTTGTGGGATGTCGATGATGTGGCCGGCACGCTCGCCATCGTAAACGGCGCATTTCCACTGCGGCTCGTTCTCGGCGCCCGAATGGATCCAGGCAAAGCAGGTCGCCCATCCCCATGGCGTGCGGACGTCGATAGGAGGGATGAGCTGTGTGATGGTCTCGCCGCTCATAACGCGAGCTCCCTTTTCCAGGCTCTGAGCCATGCTTCCCGATCGGCAAGGCCGGTGAGCCCTCCGTTGATGACCTTGGTCTCGGCGCGAATCGCGTCGCGGTCCGCGAATTGATTGGCCTTGCTCAGCATCCAAAGCGCGGCCGCCACTTCGAGTGCGCTGTCGGGTGCGCTCGCAAGACCGGGATTTGCCTTCAAATCAAGCCCGGTCGCCTCACCGATGCGCTGGTACATAGCGGCTCCTGTGACGTCGATGAGCCCACGTCCGCGATAATTCCAGCCGTCGTCCGTTCCCGCCCGGTTTCCCATCCGGCCGTCGTAAACCTTGTCCGCGAGGAGGCGCGGGTTATGGGCGTAGGGCTGGGCCGAGCCGATCGAGGGAAAACGCGCCGGCCAGACAGCGTGCAGCCGCTCGGCGGAGTAGTTGAGGTTCTCCTCGAGCGCCGTGCCCGCCGCGCATTCGACGGAAGCATGCGCCAGAAAATGCACGAGGCGCAGCGGTGTCGTGATCTCGAACTTGGCGAACACAGCGGGCGCGGAAGCAACGATCGCGTCGACGAGCGAGTGCGGAGCGCGCGGCCATCTTCGATCGAGCATGTCGGCAGTGATCATGGCTGTCTCTCGTGTTGGCCCGCACGCCGCGGCCTCGGCTCGGAAGGTTGGAGCCGCGTAATGCGATTTGCATGGCAAGCGTCTCGCCCGATCGGGGGAGTGATCGGCCTACCGCTTCGCGCGGTGCGTGGCTCCCCGCTGATTTGGAAGGGCTTCGTGAATTAAGAAATTGGCGCAGGCTCTGGGGCGCGCCCCAACGAGGGCCGATGGCGCTTAAGGAGCCTCGCTTGCGATGGTCAGAAAAAGTCGGTGGGTTTCGCGAGGGTCACCCAGTTGCCGGACGGAGTGGCCGGCCCTCCTTGGAGGGTGACTTGCTGTTCGGTCGCAATTTGCGAGCCGTTCATAATCCATTCGACGAGCGCGCCCGTGCCGTCCCGCCACAAAATGTCCGAGGAGCCATTTCCGGTGAAGTCCCCGATTTGCGCAATTTGCCAGGACGCGTCAGGCATTGCGGGGTTTCCTTGGAGTGTGACTGGTTGCGACGAAGTAATTGCAGCCCCTTGCAGGGTCCACTCCATGAGGGTGCCGTTGGTGTTGCGCCATAGGATCTCGGAGCGGCCGTCTCCATCGAAATCGCCGATCCCGGCAACGCTCCAACTCGCGTCGGGCGTCGCCGCATGGCCCTGAAGGGTGATCTGTTGCGCGGAGCCGATTTGTGAGCCGTTCATCGCCCAATCCACAAGGGCTCCATCCGTGTTGCGCCACAAGATGTCGGAATGTCCATCGCCGTCGAAGTCACCGATCCCGGCGACACTCCACGAGGCATCGGGGGAAGCAATCGCTCCATTCAATGTCACGTCCCGAGAGGACGTAATCGTGGACCCGTTCATCGTCCAATCGATGAGCGTGCCATCGGTGCTGCGCCACAAGACGTCGGAGGCGCCGTCTCCGTTAAAGTCGCCGATTCCGGAGACACTCCAGGAAGCGCCAGGAGAGACCGGGCTTCCCTGGGACGTGATCGCTTGCGAGGAAGTGACTTGCGAACCATCCATGCTCCAGTCGATCAGGTTGCCATTTGCGTTGCGCCACAAAATGTCCGCGTTTCCGTCCGCGTTGAAATCGCCGAGGCCGGCGACGTTCCAACTCGAATTAGGAGCCGCAACGGAGCCTTGAAAAATCTCGGCCTTGTCGGAGACGACTTGCGCACCGCTCATTGCCCAATCGGCAAGCGTGCCATCGGCGCCGTTGCGCCAGAGAATCTCGCCGAGGCCTCCTGTGCTGATCGTGGGTGGGGTGGGAGCAGGGCCGCTCCCGCTCGGGGGCGGAGGGCTCGCTCCACCTGGGTTGTTGCCGCTCGGGGGCGGAGGGCTCGTCCCGCCCGGCCCGCCTGAATTCGTCGGAGGCAAGGATTGGTAGGCACGAAGGTAATCGATCTTCATTTGCGCCGGGAAGTGCGTGGTGGAATCGGGATTGCCCGGCCAGTAGCCGCCGACCGCAAGATCAGCCATCATGTACATTGCGATGTTCTGCATATCCGGTGGCGTCGCGGTCTGGAAAACCTTTTGTCCGTCGAAATACCAGGTGATCGTGTCAGCTTCCCAATCGACTCCATAGGTGTGAAAGCCCGTGGTCATCCCGGGCGCGGACACTCCGCCGCTAGCGACGTAATGACCTGACGAAATTTCTCTCCCGATCGGGTATTGGCTATGGACGCTGGCCGCGTACTCGGTGGTTTGGCTACCGATCATCTCCATGGCGTCGAGCTCGGGCGGCCAAGTGCCGTTCTCGGCAAGTAGCCAGAAGCTCGGCCAAAGGCCTCGGCCCGCTGGCAGCTCGGCCCGCATCTCGAAATATCCATAGGTCTGGGAGAACTCGTGATAGGTGTCGACCCAACCCGACGTATATGGTTGATTATCGACATAGGGCAGCATCGAGGAGGGTGTGGGGTTGGCGCTGATGGTCAGCACCCCGTTCTGGACGCTGAACGGGTTCAATGAGGCGGTTTGGCTGTCACCCGGCTGAATGAACCATTCCTGCTCGCCATTCCCGGCCTCGGTGAAGCCGTTACTGTATTGCGGCCACATGGCCCAGCCTGGCCGCGTGTCGAGGCCGGTCTTACCGTTCCAAAGATTGAAACTGTTGAAATCCTCACTGAAGGTGAGCGTGGCCGTCCCGGAAAGGTTGTTCGGATCGATCGCCACGTACCAAAACTCCCTTGACGGCCTTGGCCTAGCAAGGGAGCCTTTTCCGACGTGTTGATCAGTCCGTTAGAATTGATTGCTTTTTGTTCGACCTGACAACGCAATTGGCCGCCGGCGGCTCATGTTGAGCGTCGCCGACGGCCAAAGAGATTGATGTTCCATGGCGGGATCGTGCCCCGCCATCTGCGTCAGACGAAGTCGGTCGGCTTCGAAAGCGTGTTCCAGGTGAGGGCCGGCGCCGCCGGACTACCTTGGAAGGTGACCTGGGAGGCCGAGGCGATTTGCGACCCGTTCATGCTCCATTCCTCGAGCGTGCCGGAAGTTGTGTTGCGCAACAGGATGTCGGACGTGCCGTTCTTGTCGAAATCGCCGATCTGCGCGATTTGCCAGGCGGAGGAGAGCGACACGGGGTTGCCTCCCAACGTGACCTGCTGTGCGCTGGTGATCTGCGATCCGTTCATCGTCCAGTCGACAAGCGTACCGCTGGTGTTGCGCCACAAGACATCGGCTTTGCCGTCCCCGTTGAAATCGCCGATGGCCGCCACGCTCCAGCTCGAGTCGGGTGTTGCGGCGCTCCCGCCGAGCGTGACGGTTTGGATCGAGGCGATTTGCGATCCGTTCATGGTCCAGTCGACGAGAGTGCCGTTGATATTGCGCCACAGCACATCGGCTTTGCCGTCACCGTTGAAGTCACCGATCCCGGCGATGCTCCAGTTACTGCCGGGATCGGCCGGGCTGCCGTTGGAAGTTACCTGCTGCAAGGCAGCCACCTGCGAGCCGTTCATCGTCCAATCGACGAGCGTGCCGTTGGTGTTGCGCCACAAGATGTCGTCCTTGCCGTCCCCGTTGAAGTCGCCGAGCCCGGCGACACTCCAGTTGGAGCCTGGCGATACCGGACTTCCATTGAAGCTGACAGTTTGCAAGGCGGCGATCTGAGACCCGTTCATGGTCCAGTCGACTATCGAGCCATTCTGGTTGCGCCACAAAAAGTCGTTTGTGCCGTCACCGTTGAAGTCAGCTAGGCCCGCGACGCTCCACACGGGCCCCGGTGCCGCCTGACTTCCTTCAAAGGTGACATAGTTCGTCGCCGCAAGCTGCGGCCCGTTCATGCTCCAGACTGCCAGCAGGCCATTAGCGCTGTTCTGCCATTGGACATCCGTGCTTGCCGCGGGAGGGGGCGGAGGCGGCGGAGGCGGGCTCGCGCCCAATGTGATCAGCGTGCCGCCGCTGCCGTCACTCGCCGCTTCAAACGTCCCGGTTCCCAGGCTCGAGTTCTGGAACTCCAGCGTCGCAGCCTGGCTCGCGCCGTTGGTGATTTGCAGCAATCCGGTCGTGGCGTTGTAGCTCAACGTCGCGCCTGCGGAGGAGATGTTTTTCAGGTCGATCTTGTCCCCGCTGACGAAGTCCTCGAGCTGGGGCCCCGTATAGGACGGGGTCCCGACATTGCTGCCGAATGTCGAGGCGTTGTCGATGAGCAATTGGCTGCCGCTGCCCTGGAACGCGATCGTCGCCGCGTTGTTGAGCGTCCCGGCGAGGTCGAGCGACCCGGCGTCGAGCACGGAGGTTGTGGTGTTGGCGCCCGTCAGGATCCAGCTTGCCCCAGCGTCGACCACAACTGTTTGGAAACTGGCGAAGGCAGTGCCGATCGAACCGATCGATCCCGTGGTGTTGCCGCTTGCGAGCTCCAGCGTGTTCGTGCTGCCGGCAGCGACGACATTGCCGAGGAACACCGCGCCCGGATCGACGATCAGCCGATTGGCCGCCGTGCCGGCGAAATTCACGGCGTCGGTCGTGCCTGAGATCGTGCCCGCGTTCGTCACCGTGCTTGCGCCACCGGTCATGAACACGCCAAACGTGCTACCCGTAATGTTGCCACCCGACGCGTTGGTGACGCTCCCGCCGCCTTCGATATCTGCGCCCGAGCCTGCCGTGGCGGTGATGTGGCCTGTATTGAGTACGGTCGAAGACGCGCTCGTTGAGGATGCCACGCCAGCAATCTGTCCGGTGATCACGCCCGTCGCGTTGTTCGTGATGCTTCCGCCCTGGACGAGATCCACGCCATGCGCGCCGGAAATGCTGGCGCTGTTCGTCACGGTACCTTGCGCGCCGGTGGTGAAAACGCCGAAGTTTCCGCCCGTGATGAGGCCCGAGTTATTGGTGACCGTCCCGCCTCCGCCGAGGTCAACACCTGCCCCGCTCGTCGATGTCGCGGTGATGGTGCCGCCGTTGTTCGTGACGGTTCCCGACGAGCCGGTGTTCACATAGACGCCATTGCTGCCGCCCGTGATCGTTCCGCCCGCGAGATTCGTGACCGAGCCGCCCTTCGTGAGATCGACGCCGTCGGCGCTCACACCCAGGATATTCCCGGCGTTCGAGATCGCGGCAACCGATGAACCCGTTGCTGCCGTGCTTCCGGAGAAGACGCCGATCGTGTTGCCCGTGATCGAGCCGCCCACGTTGTTCGTGAGGGTGCCGCCGCCGGCGAGATCGACGCCCGTGCTGGTCGCGGCGGTTCCGGCGATGCTGCCGCTGTTGGTGACGGTCCCGGCCGCTCGGTACTTGACGTAGACTCCGGTGCTTCCTCCGGTGATCTCGCCACCGGCGTTGTTAGTGACCAGGCCGCCCATGCCCATGACCACGCCGTCGGCGCTCGCGCCCGAAATCTTTCCCGAATTGCTTAAGGTGTTGCTTGAGGTGCCCCCGACATCCTCAATGAAAGCGCCGAAAACCGCGCCGGTTATCGTCCCCGTTGACGTATTCGAGATGTTGCCGCTGTTCATCAGATAAACGCCGGTCCCACTCGTCCCGGTGCCGGAGATGTTGCCGGAATTGATGACCGTCCCGGGTTGTACCTTGAAGAAGACGCCGGTATTCCCAACCGTTATCGATGCACCCGCGTTATTGGTGACGGTGCCGCCAGCTTCGATGAGGAAGCCGTGGTTGCTCGCGGTGACACTCCCCGAATTCGTCGCGTTGGTGATGCCGCCGGTCGCGTAGACCGCGGCACCCGCGGTGCCCGTGCTCGATATCGTCGCGCCCGATGCATTGGTGACGCTGCCGCCACTGAAAAGGCCGATCGCGTCGTCCACGCTCCCCGTGATCGTGCCCGTGTTCGAGATTGTTCCCGCGCCGCCACTAATTCGAACGGCGTCCTCGCCCCCGGTGATCGAGCTGCTGTTGGTGACCGAACCTCCTCCCGCGAGCGCCGCGCCATAGCCGCCACCGGAGATCGAACCGTTGTTGGTCACATTCCCCTTGCCGCCGCGGATATAGAGTGCCGCCCCGACGAAAAGCCCGCCGCCGACCGTGCCTGCGCTCGAGATCACTCCGCCCAAGTTGTTGGTAAGGGTGGCACCGCCGCTCAGATTGAATCCATCGGCGCTCCCGGACGACACAGTGCCCGAGTTCCCGACTGTCCAGGCGCCTCCACTTCCGTCGACGCCGTCATTTCCCGCGCCCGTTGAGGTCACGGTTCCAGTCGAGGTGATCGTCAGAGGATTATCGGTAGGAAATGCGAGCGTGACCGGCCCCGTGACGCTGCTGTTGATCGTTTTCGCCATTTACCTCACCCTTTTGACCCAACGGTTCACGCAAAGCTCGCGGACTCGACTCGCAAGCTCATGGTCCCCTCAGCACCGCCTCCACTCGTCGAACACTCGCCCCCTGCCGTTTTCTCGCATGTCTTGCCGCGCTCGGCGGACGTGACCGCGAGGAATTCGGTCGCACGTTCTCGGTTGTCTCGATGCGCCCCCTCGAGCGAGAGAAGCTCTGATGTTCGGAACCTTCCCGATTGGAGCGGCGGTCGCGGCTTCGTCTCACCCGATCATTGGCGATGACGAGGCGACGCTAATAGAAGCCGGATGGATTGCGGCGTGCTAAAATGCATTACCACCAAGATTCAGTGGTGGTACCATGAATACTCACAAATAGGTATGATCGACAGAGTGTTTGAAGCTTTTCGACGCTTCCGTATAATTGATTGTCCTTCTCCGATCTCCTGAACTCGCAACCACTCTTTCGGCCGACGGCAGAAGCGAGTCTTCGCGCACCCGCACTGTGCGGGGCAAGAGGTGTGATCCAATGAAAATTGCCCGCTGCAAATATCTGCATTCGACGGTCGAGCGGACGCATATCGGCCATCATCCGAATAGACAAGGCGTGATGGCTTTTTCGGGAGCGCCGATTCGATCTTCTATGGTGGGGATATTTTAATTCCTGAGGCTTTGATTCTGGTTAGGCAAAGATGCCTGGCGTGCCTTTCGACAAAAACTTCGGTGGAAGACCTGGGTCGAGATGATGTCTGAGCTCAAACCGGAAGAATCGTTTGCCGCGTCGCCTCTCGATCGCGGCCTCCTCGCCCTATGTCAGATCGCCGCCTATTACCGCGTGGCATCCGATCCGGCCCAGCTTCAGCACCAGCTCGGCCTTCTCGGGCGCGCTGCCCAAAGCGAAGACATCGCACGCGGCGCCAAGATGTTGCAGCTAAAGGCGCGCGTGCTCAGCGCGCCCTCCGAAAAGCGCCTGAGGCGCGCTCCCACGCCCGCTCTCATCAAACTTTCCGGCATCGGCTTCGTCATCCTCGGCATGCCGGATCAGGAAGGTCGGTTCCGCCTCATCGATCCGGTCCAGCGCATGGCGCGCGTGCTCACTTATGCGGAGCTCGTGGCGGAGTGGGAGGGCGAGGTCGTTCTGATCGCACGGCGCGCCGGCGTCGGCGTCGATCCGCGACGCTTCGATGTGAGTTGGTTTTTGCCTTCGCTCTGGCGCTATCGCCGCCCCCTCGGCCATGTTCTTCTCGCCTCGCTCTTCGTGCAGCTTTTCGCGCTCATCACGCCGCTCTTCTTCCAGATCGTGGTCGACAAGGTGCTCGTCCACAAGGGCATGTCGACGTTGATCGTCGTGGGCATCGGCATGGTGTCGCTCGGGTTCTTCAACGTCATCTTGCAATATCTACGCACCTACGTGCTATCCCACACGACGAACCGGATCGACGTCGAGCTCGGCGCCAGGCTCTTTCACCATCTCCTGCACTTGCCAATGCGTTATTTCGAGACGCGAGCTGCAGGCCAGACGGTAGCGCGCGTGCGCGAGCTCGAGACCATTCGCTCCTTCCTCACCGGACAAGGCCTGTTCTCGGTGATCGATCTGTTGTTCGCGACGGTCTTCATCGCCGTGCTCTTCGCTTATTCCTGGTTCTTGGCGATCATCGTGCTCTGCTCGGTGCCGATCTATCTTCTGATCGGCCTCCTCATCCGCCCGGTTCTGCGTGAGAGGATCACCCAGAAGTTCAACCGCGGCGCCGAGAGCCAGCAATTCCTCGTCGAGACGGTCGTCGGCATGCAGACGCTCAAGGCGGCCGCCGTCGAACCCATGATGCAGGCGAGCTGGGAGGAGAAGCTCGCCGCTTACGTCAAGACATCTTTCGAGGCGACGCTGCTCGCCGCCTTCGGCCAGAACGCCACCCAATACGTATCGGCGCTCACCACAGCGCTCATCATCTTCTTCGGCGCACAAGCGGTCATTGCCGGGCAGATGACGGTCGGCGAGCTCATCGCCTTCAACATGATCGCCAATCAGGTGGCGCAGCCGATTTTGCGCCTCTCCCAGCTTTTCCAGGATTTCCAGCAGGTGCGGATTTCGATCGACCGCGTCGGCGACATCCTCAACACGCCGGTCGAGATGATGCCGCAGAGCCTCCCCTCCTTGCCGCCGATCCGCGGTGCGGTCGAGCTCAGATCCGTCAATTTCCGTTACCAGCCCGGCATGCCCGAGGTGCTTTCGGATGTGTCGCTCGCGATCCAAGCCGGCGAGGTGATCGGTGTCGTCGGGCCTTCGGGCTCCGGCAAGTCGACGCTCACCAAGCTCATCCAGCGTCTTTACCAGCCCGAGCGCGGCCAGATCCTCGTCGACGGCATCGACATCGCGCAGGCCGACCCCGCCTGGCTTCGCCGCCAGATCGGCGTCGTGCTCCAGGAGAACCTTCTCTTCAACCGTACCATTCACGACAACATCGCGCTCGCCAACCCGGCGATGTCGCGCGGTCAGGTGATTCGCATGGCGCAATTGTCGGGCGCGCACGAGTTCATAGCCCAGCTCCCGCAAGGCTACGACACCATGATCGAGGAGCGCGGCGCCAATCTATCGGGCGGGCAGCGTCAGCGCATCGCCATCGCGCGCGCGCTCGCCACCAACCCGCGCATCCTCATCTTCGATGAAGCGACGAGCGCGCTCGATTACGAGAGCGAGCAGATCATCCAGCGAAACATGCGGGAGATCGTCAAGCACCGCACCGTGATCATCATCGCGCATCGGCTCGCGGCGGTGCGCGGCTGTCATCGCATCATCGGCCTCTCGCAAGGGCGCATCGTCGAGCAAGGCACGCACGACGAGCTCTTGCGGCGCGAGAACGGCCTTTACGCGCATCTGTGGTCGCTGCAGACCGGCCAACAGGCGCCGGAAGCGGCGGCACAAGCCGCGGGAGCGCTGTCGTGACCAGTGCCGAGCTCGCCCCCGTCAAGCGCAATTTGCCGGCTGTCCGGCCGGTGCGCGTCTTGCCGCAGCTCACCGATCGCGAGTTCCTGCCGGCCGCAATCGAGATCGTCGAGACGCCGCCCTCGCCCGCGAAAACCGCGATGATGTTCATCATCTGCGCCTTCGCGGTCGCCGTGCTCGCCTGGTGCTGGTTCGGCCGCATCGACATCTATGCGACGGCGCGCGGCAAGGTCGAGCCCGCCGGCCACGCCAAGGTGGTCCAGCCATTCGATTCCGGCAAGGTTTCCGCCATCAATGTGAGGGAAGGCGACACGGTTCGCTCGGGGGACGTCGTCCTCGTGCTCGACGCGAGCGAAGCCCAGGCCGAGATCGCCGCCGACACGCAAGCGAGGGACGCCAAGCTCGCCGAGGCGCTCCGCCGTGAGGCGGCCTTGGCGGCGGTCGCCCGCAAGTCGCTCGCCATCCCACCCGCCATGGCCTGGCCGGAGGAGGTGCCGCAAGCGACACGCGTCCGGGAAGAGGATGTGCTCTCGGGCGACCTGCATGAGCTTTCCGCGACGCTCGCCAACCTCGCCTCGCAGAAGATCGAGAAGGAGGCGGCGGTGAAACAGCTCGATGCCAGCATCGCGGCCGAGAACCGGGTCATCGAGACGCTCAACGAGCGGGTCGCGATGCGCCAGGAGCTCATCGACAAGTCGGTAGGCACGCGCACCAGCCTCCTCGATGCGGTGCAGGTGCTGCGCCAGGAGCAGAGCCAGATTGCCGGTGATATCGGCAAGCGCGACCAGGCGCTCGCGGCGGTCACGAGCCTCGACACGGAGCGGTCCCGCACCGTCGAGACTTTCGTCGCCGACAACACCCGCAAGATGGCGGATGCGCGCCGCATCGCCGACGAGAAGGAGGCGGATCGTGCCAAGGCGCAGGTGAGGCTCGACCGTTCGGTCCTGCGCGCCCCCGTCGACGGCGTGGTGCAGGCGCTGGCCGTCACCACGCTCGGCCAGGTGGTCTCGCCCGGCCAGCAGCTCATGCGCATCGTGCCCTCGAACACGCCGGTCGAGGTCCAGGCCTTCGTCACCAACGAGGATATCGGCTTCGTGCGGCCCGGCCAGGCGGCGGTCCTGAAGATCGATTCCTTCCCCTTCACGCGTTACGGCACGCTCGACGCCACGGTCGAGGAGGTCGCACGGGACGCGATCCCGGCCGAGACCGCTAACCGCACGCTTTCGGACGCCACGAAGGAGAGCGACTCCTCCGCCCGCAACCTCTCGCCCACCGCCGCGCCCGTGACCGACCTCGTCTTCGAGACGAAGCTCAAGCCCGATGCTTCGGCCTTGAAGGTGAATGATCGCGAGATCGCCCTTTCACCCGGCATGACGGTCACGGTCGAGATCAAGACCGGCTCGCGCCGCATCCTCGAATACCTCTTCTCGCCTCTCGTCGAGGTCGCCGGCAAGGCAATGCGGGAGCGGTGAAGGTGCCGTGGCTGTCTCTGAGTCGATCGAGCTTTGATAACCGCTAATGCCTGTGGCATGTGATTGCGATCAAGCCAATTAGCCTTTAATTTGCTGCCTCGGTTTGGGAGACAGCAGTGGGAATTTTTTCCAGCACGCCTACGATTTCTGGGCGCTCGAATGGCTTGGATGCGCTTAGAGCCATTCTCGCTCTCTGGGTTGTAACCGTTCACATATTCCCATTGACCGAAGCCGTGCGTGGGGTCGGATCGGCACCACGAATAGCACTCCGACTCGTGTCCTTTGCCACGGCGATCACGCAAACGACGTGGGAACTGAATTCGGCCGTCATCGTGTTTATTGTTTTAAGCGGGTATTGCATCCACCGCTCAGGGTTCCGAGAGGATCGCCGCGACATCAAGTCATACGCGGTTCGTCGTGCGGCTCGCATCCTACCGATATTCTATTTTGCTTTTTTCGTCGGGCTGGCCATAGGGCGCAAGTCGCAAGAACCATCTTGGGCGTGTATCGCTGCACACGCGACCACTTTCTCCACGCTGACAAGCAAGTTTACATCGTGTGAACTCGGCAATGGCCCGCTCCCAACTGTGATCGTTGAGATCGTGCTCTACGCTCTATATGCCCTCGCGTTTTGGCTACTCGGCGGGAGGGGTAGAGAAAACTGGATCTGGTATGGTTGCGGGATCGTTGCGTTTATCAGCTTCATTGTCGCGGCACGCGAGAGTAGCGATCCGCCTTTCTATAACTGGTGGCAGAATATGAGCCTTTTGGGGTTCATTCCCTTTTGGTGGATCGGCGCAGCCTTCGTAAATCCCACAATCGCTAAAGCCGCGCGGCGTTGGATCCCACTCTCGATTAGCGCCTATGTCGTCACCACGGCCGCCGTGCTTGCTTTGACAAGCTTTCAAACGAAAGACACGGTCGAGCCGCTGGCCTCGATCATTTCGCAAGCCCGAGAGCTGGTCTTAGCTATTCTGGCAGGCACCCTGATCGTGAAGTTGGAGAGCGTAAAAATCAGTTGGCGTAACCCTGTCGCCGTGTTGGGGCGCGCGAGCTATAGCCTTTACGCGCTAAACTCTCCCATCAACTACTTTCTTATAACCCGGGAAGTCCCGTGGCCGCTTATCATGGCCGCCGATATTGCTGTGGCGCTCGTAAGCTACGCATTGATAGAGAGATGTGGGATCGCCCTGGGACGAATGTATCTCACGAATCTGATCACGCTTGCCGCCCGGCGTCAGGAGCTCAAGCCCTCCTGACGGAGCTAGACGATACGTCTTGAGACCGTCATCAATTGAATCTCCCGCGTTTATCGGTCCATCCATAAGTCGCGATCTGAAACACGGTAGATGCAGCATTGGCGACTGCACGAATTTGACCGCCTGTATTGGTCCTCGTGTTCCCTCCTCCCGCCGTTTCTCCGCCGCCAATCGTTAGATTGCCGGCGGGCGCATTGGTTCCGACCGCGTTCTCGTCGGGAGAATTGATCAAAGTGACGTTGGATGGCGTCGCGACGGCCCGAATAAGCGCATTCACCTTCACGCCCGTCGGTACCGTGAGCGCAAAGAGCGTCGGCGTCGTGCCGAGGTTTGAGACGTTCACATCTCCCACGGCCGCGGCCCAAAGGAACTCATCGCCGTTCTGCGAGAACGCCAGGATATGCGACGAGGCGTCGGTGCGGATCGCGCCGACACGGCGTTTCTTCGTGTAGTTCGCTGGGAGCACCGGTGCCGTGGCGCTCAGCGAAAGCAGCACGTCGGCGATGCCCGTGTCCGTGCGCTCGATCACGAAGACATGATACCAGGTCGAGGCCGCAACCGTGCCCGTGTCGAGCCCGCCATTGCCGCTTCCGGCCGACCAGGCCGCGGCGAGCGATTTCGTGAACGCGGCAAGGCTCATCATCGTCGTCGCGTCGTCTGAGCAGCAAATTCCGGCCGAGACGTCGATCACGGTGTTCGGTGATACGCCGTCATTCGCGAGATTGAGGCCGGCGAGATATCCGCGGAGCGGGAAGGCCGCGAGGTTCGTCGTCGACAATGTCGTCGCGGACAATGTCGTTGCCGACAAAGCCGTCGCCGAAAGCGTCGTGAAGGATCCTGTGGACGGCGTCGTCGCGCCGATCGGCGTGTTGTCGATCGGCCCTGCCGGGTCTTCGTAGGCCCATCGGCTCACCCCGTCCGTGCGCAGCGATATGCCTTGGAACGCGCGGTCGAGGACGAACGCCGCGCCGCCGTTCAGCGTGTCGGCACCGGAGCGCTGAATGCTCAGCGTATTCGTTGCCGTGACCGCGCCGCCCTCGTCATAGATGACGATCTCCTGTCCGGGGTTCATCGCGCTCGCGGCCGGAAGCGTCCAGGCGCGCGCTGCCGTGAAGGGCACGGTCGTGGCGATGTAGCGGTCGGTGGTGAGCATCGCGTAGTTCGCGTCGCCCACCGAGGTCCTCTGGTCGATGATGAGGCCGCGCTCGGCCGCAAGGCTCGGCGCGGTCAGGATCGAGCGGCCGATCGTCGAGGCATCGGCTATGTTCGCCGAGGTGATCGACGTGTCGATCAATGTCCATTTGTTGGCGCCGTTCGAGACGAGCTCGAGATAGCCGAAGGCGGTGGCGATCGCGGCACTTGCCTGGCCGTTGATCGTGTCCGTGCCTTGGCGCGTCACGGTGATCGTGTTCGTGGCCGACGAGGCGCCCGACTCGTCGACGATGACGATGGGCTGCCCCGGATTGACCGAGGAAGCCGCCGGCAAGGTCACCGTCCTTGCCGCCGTGATCGCCGTGAAGGCGACGAGCTGGTCCGTCGGCTGGGCGGCGTAATTGGCGTCGGCGACATTCGTGTGCTGATCGACGCGCAGGAGCACGCGTTGCGCGGCGGTCGAAGGTGCGGTGAGCACCGCGCGCCCGGGCGGGCTCGCGTCGCTGATCTGCGCCGACGAAACGGCGCTCGCGCCGACGATCGTCCACTTCGACACGCCGTCGCTCTCGAGCGCCAGATAGCCGTAAGCCGCGGTGATCGCCGCGTTCGTCCCGCCATTGATCGTGTCGGAGCCCGCGCGCAAGATGCCGATCGTGAAGGTCGAGGAGCAAGCGCCGCTCTCGTCGACGACCATGAGGCGCTTGCCCACCGGGTAGGAGGAAGCCGCGGGCAGCGTCACGTTGCGCGGCGCGCTGAGCGCGGTGAAGGCGATGAGGCTGTCGCCGAAGCTCGCCACGTAAGCCGCATCGGCGACCGCCGTCCGTTCATCGATGACGAGGACGTTCCACGCGTTCGCGCCGTTCGAGCGCAAGACCACCCCGCCTCGTTTGGTCTTTTGCAGCCAGGACGAGCCACCATTGATCGTGTCGGTGCCGGTCGGCACGAGCGAGTGGTAGAAGCCGGGTGAGACGCCGCCGACCTCGTCTTGCAGCACGAGCTGCCGCCCCGGCGGCACGGTCGCGGCCGCCGGCAAGGTGATCGTGCGGATCGCGGTGAGCTGCGCCGTGAGGCCGAGATACCGGTCGTTCACGCTCACGGCGTAATTGGCGTCCCCGATCGGCGTGCGGAAATCGACGAGCGTCGGCAGGTTCAGATTGTCGAGCCGCACCTTCTCGTAGCGCGCAAGCGCCGCGTCCCACACGGCGACGAAATATCCGCTCGGGGTCGCGATCGAGGTGTTCTCGGTGAGGTCGACGTAATCGAGCCCGACGGACCAGACCGCGTTCGTCTTGGCGACCGTGACGCCCGGCCCGGACACGACGTTCGACGGAAAGAGCACATCGACCGCGACCGTGATCGACGGAGACCCTGAATCGAAAAAGCCCATCTGTGAATTTCCTCGAATTGCGCCGGCCGGTCAGACGATGCCGTCCACGATCGGCAATCGTCCGAGAAGGATTTGCGCGGTGTTCAGGCCGTTCGTGACTGTGAGGCCGACATCATAGGAGCCGGGCGCGAGCGCCTGCACCCTCGCGGCCGGAAAGAAGATTTGCAGGATGCCGAGCGAGGGCAGCGTCAGCTCGCCCGTCGCCGTGCTTCCCGTGAGCGCCGGCGCGTTGCGCTCGCCCACGAGTTGCAGCGCGAGCAGAAAGCTCAACGGCACGTCTCCGCCCGTGATGTCGATCGGCGTTCCCGTCGCCTTGTCGTTGAATTGGATCGAGGTCGCCCAATCCGATTGATTGGTCACCGGCTTGAATCGAGCCTGGATCATGTCAAAGCACCAGATAAAAGGTCGCGAGGAGGAAGGGAGGCATGTTGTTGTGCGTGCCTCCGCCGCCCGTCGCGTCGGAGGTGAAGCTGTGCGTGTGCACCCCGCCCGCGTCGGTGACGAAGCTGTGCGCATGCGCCGGGATCGCCGAGACCGTGATCGCGTGCGCGTGCGCGCCGTCGCTCGCGATCGCATGCTGATGATCGCCGACGGCCGCGACCGCGATGTTGTGGGAATGCGCGCCGTCCGTGTTGATCTCGAGGTTGTGCGCATGCGCGCCCGCCGTCGAGGTCGCGACGCTCGTCGTGCCGAACCACCATCCCGAGGCTTGCGTGCCCCCGGCGGCCGCGACGGTCGCGGGCCCCGTGTAGGTGTGGGCGTGCGCGCCTTGCGTATCGGTGACGCTCCCGCCATGCGCATGCGCGCCTTGCGTGTCGGTGGACGCTCCATGCGTGTGGCCGCCGGCCGAACCGCTCGCCCCGCCATGGCTGTGCGCGCCTTGCGTGTCGCTCGTCGCGCTGGGCGAGAAGGCGCCCGCTTGCGCCGTCGTCCCGGTGAGCGAGAAGGCACCGTTCGCCTGCGTCGTTCCGGTGTGGACATGCGCGGGGATTTGCGCGCCCGTCAGTGTCTCCGCTCCGGTTCCTCCGCTGCTTCCGAGCGCGCCCGGATTTCCCGTCGCCAGCGTCGCATTGGCGAGGCGCCCCGAGGGCGGCGCGCCCATGCCGTCGATGCCGAATGGCGTGCGCCCGCGAAAATCCGGAAGCGCGATCGTCTTGTTGGCGTTCCAATCGGAAAGTGCGGTCGCGCCGCGTCCGCCCGAGACGGCGAGCGTCGGGTCGCCGTTCCACAGCCATTGGAACAGGCTTTGGCACACCAGGCTCGCGAGCTCCGAGGCACCCGAGACCGCGTTGCCGATCGTGTTGCCGTTGGCGCGCACGCGCCCGGCCATCACGGCCGTTCCATAGTTCCATTGCAGATCGCCGGTGACGAGCGACGCGGCCGTGCTCACGGTGCCGGCCGTGCCTGGCGCCGCTTGCGGCACGTCGCCCGGCAGGTTGTCGACCTCGCGAATTTGCACGCCCGATGCGGTGGTGATCCGAAGCTTGTAGGCGTTCCCGGCGACCCAGATCTCCGGAAGGCAGCCATTCGCGTCGCTCAGGATCGGTTGCGCGAAGGGCGAATTCAAAAGCCCGTCCTTGAAGGCCGTGCGCGGCGTGAGCGTGCCGGCGTCGTACACGGTGATCTCGGCGCCGATCTGCGCGGTGCCTTGGAAGAACACCGGCTGGCAGCTCAAGGGACAGAAAACGGCCATGGGGCGGCCTCCCGGTGCGGGTAAGGTCGATGGGTTGAGTTGCGAGGTGAAGCGACGAGGCGCGCGGGCGATCCGCAGCCACGCCCGTCGCGTCGCTCTCGGCGGGTGCTCGTGCCGGCGCGAAACGCCGTTTCCGCTCCTGCCCGCGAAAGCCGGCAACGAGGAATCCTCAACGCTCGATCGCGGACGGAATTCCGGGTTCTCGCGCTCGCCTTCACGCAGAACCCCTCGGGAACAAAAGCCCTTTCAGTCGCGTTTATGGACGGAAACCACTGGCAGCGCCGCCTTTTCGTGGTCCTCGGATGACCATCGCGGCCGCCAAAAACCCCAGGAGCTCGATCATGCGCTCAGGAATGAAGAAGATGCTTGCCTTGGGCCTCACGGCCTCGGTTCTTCTCGGCGCGGTGCCCACGGTGACCACGCCGGCATCGGCCGCCTACCGTCATGTCTATCACCACCCCTATTACCGCCATTACGGCTACTACCGTCATCACCGCCATTACGGTGCCGCCCCCTTCGTGGGCGCCGTCGGCGCCCTCATCGGGGGCATCGCGGCGAGCGAGGCGGCGCGTCATTACGACTACGGTCCGTCACCGTATGGGTATTACGGCCCGAGCCCGTATTACGGCTACGGTCCTTATGGATACGGATATTGAGCGCACCCGCGATCCGGGCTGCCTGATCCGAGCCGTTTGACGGCCCCGACGCGCCGCCCGCGCTCCGCGGTTCCAGCCGCGGTTCACACGATCGGGGCAGCGCATTCATCACCGCCCCGATCACGCTTCGCCGCGCGCCGGGGTTGAGTTGTGCGGCGGTGATCTCTTTGGCAAAAGCGTTGATTGTCTCCGCGCTCGGCGCTTTAGCGAGCCGTAGCACGGTATCGAGCACGGCCTGGCACGTCGCCGGATCAGCTTTGGCGAGATGGCGCCCGATTTTAGCAGCCAAGGCGTCCTCAGCGCTAGAGGCACCGTCCTCCCCGTAAGTTTTCCCGCACCTGGGCGGGGCGGATAGTGTGTTTTGCTCGGCCGGGGTGTGCGTTTCAGCGCTCATGAACGGCGCGGCTTGCGCACTTGCTCGCTCGGCTCAGGGAATCACCTAGCGTTTGGGCGTGTCCGTCGGCCATTGCGGCGTTGAACCCGGCCATGATCCTCTCCAATGTCTTCCGCGGATCGCGGTTGAGTTTTGCTGGTATACCTGCGCTATGTGCCTGGCCAAATCCTAAAGGACCAAAGCGTATAGTGTGGGGCCCTTCCAGAGACCGGGTTGATACTGACATGCTCAGTATTGCCCGAGGCCCACATGCGAAATATCTCGACGGAAATTCGGATCCTGGATGGCCGGGCCCTCTCCATGGGCCTCAGGCTGGGTGACGCAGCGAAAATATTAAACTGATACCAAGTTCCTTGGAGGCAAGATCATCAGCTTTTTTTAGAAATACTTTCGCAGCGTCACTTAAAGGGTATTCTCCAACTAGATTGATGACCATCTTTCGATTCCTAGCGTCCGGTATTTGTTCGAGTATTTGTCCGCTTTCGATAAATTCGAGATAATTGTTCAATTTTTTCTGCAAGAGGAGCAGATGAGCGCCTTCGTCTTTGTTCCATGGCAAATGATCGACAATTGTTAGCCTGATGTCACCAGAAACTTTGGCAACGTGAATAAAATCTATCGCGCCTGTTTGTTCGACCGTCATTTTAGGGGTCCCGGATAATTCGTACTTTTGTAGGAGGAATCCGCATGCCACCAGGTATGTTGGGCTTGCCCGCACCCACGACAATACCACCGCTACGTTCTAGCTCAAAATGCACCAATCTCTGATTTTCCGATAATGGCGCTGTAGGAGAACTTTTGCACTCGATGCATCTAATTTCGCCGGTATCAGGGTCCAAAGTCACGAAATCCAAGCGTGATTTAGCACCGCTCCGAGTTCGAATAGTAACTTGCTCAGCTACCAAGAGATGAGTTTGTTGTAGCTCAGTGCGCACGCGCTGTTCGGTAGCTTCACCTCTCATTTGATTAAGAAGAAGCTGTCCTGATCGCGTCAACTTATCATTCGGTTCTATTCCATTACTTGCGACGAGCTGTCCCGACGCGAGCGGGTTGCTGGACGCGGCTGCACTCGACGGTGTTAAGTTCGTCGAGCCGCCCGGACCATTTGGAGCCTGAGGCGTAGCACTCGCGCCAGGAGCGCTAGCACCGAAATTGCCACTTCCCGTGATTTCATTGATGACGGCAGGAGGGTTTCCTGTAGCCGACATCGAGCCAGGATTGGGAACGACATTATTAGGAAGATTAGAATCCTGCGGACTTGTACCGGTTGGCCAAGGGGTACGATTGGGATCGCCCGCATTGGGAGCGAGAGGTGCAAACGGTGGCGACCCAGTTTGAGGATTTCCTAGAGCCGGCGGAGAATTGTCGTCGCGGGGACTTCGCGTTGCTCCCGCTGAGCCACCGAGGAACCGGCCAACTCCTCTTAAAATCAATTTGTTAGCTAAATGGGTTCCCGCAAGCTTCGCCATTGCGAAGTTCTCGGGATTTTCACGCGCCGCGAGAACGTCGGCAGCCCGCTCCATCGAGTAAGTTTGATTGTTATTCGCGCCTTGTCGGATTTGCGGGCTCGCAAAGGGATCCGAGGACAAGCGACTGACGCGCCAGGGCGCGTTCCCGACCGCATCAGAAAAGCTGTCATAGGCGCGCGGTGCCGCTCAAGCAGCACCCCAAGGTGCACTTCCACTTCACGCCGACACGGGCATCCTGGCTCAATCAGGTCGAGACTTGGTTCTCAATCCTGCAAGGCCAGTCGCTCAGCGGTGCCTCGTTCACCGCCATCCACCAATTGCAGCAGCATATCGATGGCTTCATTGCCGCCTATAATGAAACCGCAAAGCCGTTCGCCTGGACTAAGAAACGCGCCTAGCAAAAGCGCTTCCAAAACCGACGTATCACTCAGCTATGATTCAGAGTACTAGCCGAGGCTTCTCTCCGAAGCCCCCCATTTGATGTCCACCCTTAACTAACCCATCAATGGCTTGATCCCTACGCATGCGTACCTTCAATGAATTCAGATGCTATGTGCCGAAATCAATTCCCTAATAAAATGTCCCTGATCCTTGTCCCATGGGGCAGGCCCCTAGTCATCTTGATCAACTCCGCCGTCATATGCCAATACACACTGAGGTTCGTTGCCTCCATGTTGTCGAAGGCAAACTCTCCCCCCAAAAAGAGGGGCTTCTTTAGACCGACGCATCGATCGGGCATTGGAATGGATTCCCCTCTCGCCAGCCACTCAGCATGCCACTTTGAGTCAAGCACCACCTCGCGTTCATTAATCAGCTCGGAATCATGAAAATTGACCAAATTGCACGGCACCTCGAGGTCAAGCACCTCCATCAACTCGAACATAAGTATTTCAGGCTCACCCCCCTTCATTCGGCCCATATCCAGCGCAAATATGCGTCCGAACCAATCGTAAGCGAAGCATTTCGCTCTTCTGGAATAAAATGGGAATGCGACCGCTATGAAACTGTTCGCCTCCGCAAGCGACGACGCATTCATCACTCGGTATAGCCCCTTCTCGAATGACAGCCCGGAGAATAGCGAGAAAAATTCCCGCAACTCTGGAACAGCTTGGGCGACCATCGGCTCTGCGTCTACGGGATTCGGTGTGAACGAATCCCTCCGGAAATGCATTTGAAAATTCTCTAACATTCTTCAATCCGTGATAGTGAACCGGTTGATGCGAGTTCCCGTAGGAAAATGCCTTATCTGTAGCCGAATCTGATTACCCAGGCTTCTGTTTACGCTCGAGTTGAGGGGCCACATATTCGAGAGGGTATCGCCTCCTCCGAGCTGGAGGTCAACCATATGATCGATGTCGTTTCCCGGTTCGATGGTGTTTCCGGCAGCGCGGAATCGAACAGAGGATGCGACCATCCGTCGTGGCACACGCGTCACGATCGTTTCCGAGTTCGTTAGGAATTGTACTTTTCGGTCTGCATCGGCCCTTTGTTCCTCGGTCCACTCTTTCTTGTACTTGAGTAAGAGATTAATCTCTTCATCATCCGACGATGAAGCGTCGGACTTAACGTTGCCTTGGATATTATTTCCCGAATTGAGACTAGAATTATACTGGGAGGCATATAGGGCACTAGCGAGCACATCATTGCTATTAGGCGGAATGTCGCCACTCAAAGCGCTGGAATTAGAAACGGAGACCCCACCCGCTCCCGGCTGACCCCTGGCCCCCCCTTGGCGGATGACTGACGGAGCCTCGCCAATTTCGGAGCTGGCCTCTTCGGGGCCGGCAATTCTGGAAAGCGGCCCTAAAATCCGAGCGGCAGCGACGAATTCAGGTATACCAGTTTCAGCCAGCGCAATCGTCGAGGCCGTGCTGCCGGATCGTTTGGCAATCGTGTAACTATTGGGGTTCTCTCTCGCCGCGAGTGCATTTGAGGCGCGGTCGAACGAAAGGGTTTGGTTGTAGCGATCCGTCGCCGAGTGGCCGAAGATCGAGGGGCTGATCGCTTCCGCTGCTAAACGGGCGGCACCTATTGCGGCTGCAGCCGGTAAGCCAGCGATGGGGTCTACTATGAGATCGTCAGGCCGGAGGCCCGAGGCAGCTAAGGCAGCGTGCCCTTGATCGAATTGGCCGAAGGTGACGCCCTGGAGGCCTCCTCTAACAACCGACTCGGAGATTGTCGGATGGTACCTACCCCTTAGGATGTCAGCCGCCCGCTGAACTGCATCTGGATCGTTGGGATCGACCTCGATCGAGTAGCCTTGGAGCGGGGTCCCCGGCACGGCCTGAGACTTCGGAGCAGCATCGACTTCGGCCACGCCGCCGCCCGACGGCGCCCCCTGCAAAGTTGGGGTTAGGGTGGAAGATTGATCGGAGATCGAAGTCGCCGCGGGCGCGCTCGCGACCGCATCGGAAAATTCGTCATAGGCACTCGGCGCCGGTGCCGGGCTCGCCACGACATCGGAGAAATGATCATAATTGCGCGAGCTCGTGGTGGTGCTCGGTGCGGCAGCGTTCTGAACCGTGCTCGAGCTTTGCGAAGTGTCGCCGTTGGATTGTGGGGCGAGCGAAGCGGAGAGGGACGAGGCGAATTGCGGGATGACGGCGCCGGACGGGCGATCGAAGAAATCCATCCCATGCATGAGTGTCGCGGCGAGGCCTGGATTGGGCGCGAGCGTGCCGTCTCCCAGGCTGAGATCAGCTTGGCCCACCGCATCACCTCTCGATGTCGACGATTTCGGAAAGTCCGAGCAGTGGCCTGCTCAAAGGCTTTGGCCCGCGCGCTTTCGCGCGGGCGGTCGGTCGTTCGGTACTCGGGAGTTTTTTGCGCTCGCCACACTCGGGCGGGCGCGCACCGCGCATGTCGGTGCTAAGCGGTCAGGCGCACGAACAAGATCGCGGGCGCCGACGCCGAGCGCGGCAGCGAAAAGCCCGCCATCCCAAGGGAGGCGGGCTCAAGAAAAACGCTAAATAAGCTTCGGGCGACGAGGCGAAGCGAGAGATAGTCTACCGCACCACTCTCGTGACGCCATCAACTCCGACGAAATGCGTCCCGCGCGGCAAACGTAAGGCAATCTGCGGGGGTAATCTCCGCACGGCCTGCGTTTGCGGCACCGGGGCCTGGGCTGGAATCGAAGGGGCTTGCGCCTGTGAAGGCGAGATGGCGCCTGGCGCCTGGCCCGAGGTCGCCTGGGCCGGCGTGGCGGCAGGCGCGCCCGCTTGTGGCGATGTCGCCGCCCCCGGTGAAGCCACCCCACTGCTATAATCGTTGAACGAAGCCGGCCTTCGCCCCGCCCCGAGCTCCTGGCGCACATAGTACTCGTAATTCCTCTGCGCCGTCGTGGGCGTGAGCGCCTCCTTCTCGATCGCGGCCTTCTGCTTGAAGAGCTCGGCGTAGCCCTCGTTCCCGCTTTGCGTCGCGAGCGCCTGCATGCGCAGGTAATAGTCGAGCTTCGTCGGGTCGCCATGCGGGAGCGCGTCGATCTTCGCGGTCGAGGCAGCGGCCGCCCCTTGCGGCAGTTGCGCCGTGAGCGCTTCTTGCCTCGCTGCCGGCGCACTCGTGCCGGCGAGGCTCGTCGTCACCCCCGCACCGGTCGGGCTTGCGGCAGAAGAGCTCCCGGCGGACCCGCTCGCGCCAGCGGGAATGGCGGCCGGCACGAAGCGCGAGGGATCGTTCGGGTCGGCCGCGAGGCCGTAGCGGCCGGCATTTTGCGCCGCCCAGGCGAGGCCCTTCGGGTCCGCGTCCATGCGGAAGCTTCCGTCCGGAAGGCGGGTTTCGTCGCCGATCTCGCTCGGGTTGTCGCCCTGGAACTGGTCGATCACGTCTTGCGGCACCGCCGCCGAAGCGCCGGCCTGCGGACCGCCATTCGCGTCATCGGAGGGCGACGAGCCTTGCGGGCCTTGCGCCTGTGACGAAGGCACGCCAGGCGCGCCTTGCGCTTGCGTGCGCGCCAGCGCCGCGCTGAATTTGTCGACGTAGGTTTGCCCGCTCGTGCCGAGCCCGTCCTTCGCCTTCGCGCCTTGCGCCAGCGGCCGCCCGGTGAACCACATCGAGGCGGCGTCCTGCGGGTTTCCGGTCCGCTGCACATATTGGCCGAAGCGATGCGCGAACACGGCGTCTTGCGCGGCGGGATCGGCGAGGAATTGCGCGGGCGACATCTCCTGGCCGAGCGCCGCTTTCGTCCAGGCGGGGATGTTCTGGCCCATCACCTGATATTTGCCGTAGGCGCGGTCGCCGCTTCCGGTCACGGGGCCGAGCGCGCCGTGACGCCCGCCGCTCTCGATCGAGGAGATCGCTTGCGCATAGGCGCCGATGGGAGAGGGCGCGTTCGCCGAAGGCGAAGCGTCGCTCGTCGAGGAAGGCGCCGGTCCGGAGGCTTCCGGCGCGTTCGCCCCGCCTGCCGCCGCCGCACTTCCCCCGCTTCCGCCTCCGCCGCTTCCGCCTCCCCCGAGGCCGCTCGCGAGTTGCGCGCTCGCCTGTTGCTGCTGCTTCATCTTCTGGATGGCGAGCCCGGTGTTGATGTCACCCGTCTTGAAGGCGGTCGCGGCGGCACCGTCGTAATCTCCGCCTTGGAGCTGCGCGCCGAGCGTCTGTAGAAGCTGCTGCTTGTTCGCCGCTTGCAAGGACGCGCCGAGCGAATCGATGCCGCTGTCGAGGCCGCGAAGCCCCGAGGAAATGTCGTAGACGGGCATGGCTTTCTCCTGAACTACAGTGCCGCGAGCAGGGCCCCCGCCCCGCTTCCGAGCGAGCCGAGCAAGCTCCCGATCCCGCTCGTCGCCGCGCCGGCGAGCGTCCCGCCTCCGCCGGTCGGAAGCGAGCCGAGCTTGAGCAGGCTTCCGAGCCCGCCGAGGATTGCGTTGTCGCCCGTCGCCGCCGCCTGTTGGCCCGCCATGAGGCCGGCCGCTCCCGCATTGGCGATCCCTTGCGTCGCGTTGTTGTTGTTCGCGACCCTCGCGGCCGTCGCGTTGTTGAACACATTCGCCTCGTTGAGGCCGAGCCCCTGGCTCACATTCGCGAGTTGCGCGCCCTGGCTCGTGTCGATCCCGGCCGAAGCCGTGCCGAGATTCGTCGCGAGGTTGCCGAGCTGCGTGCCTTGGCCGATGAGCTCGTTTGCGAGCGTGTTGCCGCCGGCGGTCGCGTTGTTCGCGAGCGCGGTCGCGGCATTCGTGTCGAGCCCGGCGGCCGCCTGCCCGGTCGAGGCCGAGAGGTTGCCGAGCTGCGTGCCCGTCGATTGCGCGATGTTGCCGAGATTGGTGCCCGCCTGCGTGATCGCATTGGCGTTCGCCGTGCCTTGCGCTTGCTGGCTCGAGGCGAGGTTCGCGTTGTTCGCGGCCGTCTGGCCCGCCGCGTTGAGGCCAGTCGCGCCGACGCCCGAGAGGTTCGACAGCCATTGCTGCCAATTCTGGTTCGCGAGGTTGTTGCCGGTGTTCTGCAAGGCGGCGAGCGTGTTGCCGGAGCCGAGCGCGCCGGTCGCCGAGGCGTTTCGCAAGACGCCGTTCAGCGCCTGCTGCACCTGGTATTGGTAGCCCGGTCCGGATTGGAAGGCCGCCGTCGCCGCCGCGTTGCCAACCGCCCCGTTGACGCCGAGCGCATCGGCGAGCGTCGCCTGCGCATTCTGCCCGGCGCTCACATAAGGAGAGAACAGCGCGTTGTTTCCCGCGAGCGTGCCTTGCGCGGCGCCGAAGCCGTCGTTCAGCGAAGCGAGCGAACCTCCGAGCGCGGCCGAAATGTCGCCCGAGGCTTGCGCTCCGCCGCGCGCGAAATCGCCCGCGCCTCGACCGGCCCCGCCGAAAAGGCTCGCGAGGCTCGATTGCAAACCACCGGAGATATCGTTCCGGGCCTGGCCGAAGCCGGCCTGCGAGGCGTTCTCCGCCCCGCCGAATCCCGTGTTTATCGCGCCCGTCGCGGTGTTGTAGCCGTTGAGCAGCGCGGAGAGCCCGTTTTGCGCGCCCGCATTGATGGCGCCTTGCGCATTGGTGGCGCTGTTCGAGAGCGAGTTGAGCGCATTCGTCTCGTTGCCCGCGATCAGGTTGTTGTTGTTCGCCTGGTTCGCGGCGAGCTGTTGCGCCTGAAAGATCGCGGCATTGCGACCCGCCGAGCCGGAAAAGATGCTGGACATATCTTGCTCCTTTTCGGGCGGGCCGCACGGGCTCGCCGCGACGTAACGGTGTCGAAAACAGGCGGACGCTGGCTAATCTCATTGGGTACTACGAGGCCCGCCCTCATCCGCCCCTCGGCCGAGGCCGAGGGGCACCTTCTCCCGCGCGAAGAGCGCGGGAGAAGGTGGCGCCTCTTCCTTCTCCCGCATGGCGGGAGAAGGTGCCGGTCGCGTGAGCGACCGGCGGATGAGGGACCTTCAGGCGATAGAAGCGGCCAAGCGGATCAGGAATTCGGTGAGCGCCTTCTCATACGCGACGAGGACGGGGAGCGGCCTGCCCTTCTCGTCGTAACGGCGCACGCTCGGCGGCAGCGGGTTCGGCGGTTTCGCGGTGAAAGGCATCAGGGTGCTCCCAGGAGTTGCACATCGGCGCGCCCGCCGCGAAAGGTCGAGTAGACGGGCGATGAGGAATCGACGCGAAAGCGGATGCCGTGCTGCGAGGCGATGCCGCCCATCCGGTTCACGCGGATCATCATGTTGAACTCGCCTTGCGCGCCGAGGTCGCGGCGCACGACCGGCGTCGACCAGGTGCCCCCGCCGTCGAGCGAGGACGAGATCGAGACGGAAGGGTTCATGCTGTCGGCCGTGCCGCCGATCGTGCCTTGGCCCGAGGTGAAGTCGAAATACGCGGCCATGCAGCGAAGCCGGTTCGGATATTGCTTCACCGGCCCGCTCTCGAGCCTTGCCGTGAACGACGTGCCGAGCTCGTCGAAGGCGGCGGCCGAGACTTGCACGATCCGGCTCGTCTGCGTATCGCCGAAGAGCCATTTGTTCTCGAAGAACACCGAGCGCGAGCAGCGCCAGCGCGAAAGATTGGGGCTTTGCCGCTCGTTCCAGAGCCCGCTCGCCGCGTTGAACTCCCAAGAGAAGCTCGAGCCTTGCACCACGATCGTCGGCCTGCCGCCTTCGACATAGCAGCTCGTCTCGATCTTTGTCTTGTCGATCTCGCTCGCGATGGCGCGCTCGACATCCTTGGTCGAGATCGCGGTCGCCGTGTAGCCGTCGAGCCTTCGCACCGTGTTGTCGGTCGCGACGAAGAATTGCTGCAGGCCCCATCCCGGCTCGAATCCGGTGATCGCGCTTTGCGAGGCAAGGCCGACCGGAATGATGGTCGTGCGTGACAAGGGAAAGGGCGAAGTGCCGGCATTCGTGTAGACCGTGCACGCCTTTTGGCCCCAGGCGAAGAATTGCTCGGCCCACACGGTGCCGCGCACGAGCCCGCCCGATTGATCGGCCGTGGTGAAGGAGAGCGCGTTTTGCGTCGGGTCCGCGTCGTTCACGAAGATGTCGTTCACGCCCGACGCGAAGATGCGCCCATCGCCCGTGGTGAAGAGAAAGAAGCCGTCGAGCATCGCGACGCTGTTGGGTTGCGGCAGCGTGGTGTCGGGATAGGCTTTCACCTGGCTCGACGACACCGAGAAGGCGCCGATCTCGGTGACGCACACCACATCGGGCGTCGGCGCCTTGTTGTTCTTCGCCCAGGTGACGGGAAGCGTGCCCGGAAGCGCGCCCGCGAGTTGGGTGGCGATGCCGCCCGCCGTCACGGTGAGCGCGGTCGCGGCTCTCGCCTCGTAGAGCGTGCCGTTCACGTCGATCATGCCGCGCGGGCCTTGCAGCGAGGTGTCGGCGAAGGCGACGAGGCCGGGCACGAGCTTCCATTGCACGGCCTCGCCATCGACCTCGCAATAGCGGTTGAGGAGGCGGCCGAGGCCTTCTCCGGGTTGCGAGCCCGGCTGCGAGGAGCGCGGAAAGGGAATGTCGACCATCAGAAATAGGTCGCTTGCTGCGGGCCGTAGGAGACGAGATCGGCCGTGATGCGACGGATGTTGGCGTCGATCGCGTCTTGCGGCGGCAAGGCGCCGGTACCGGGCGGCGCGTTGTCGCCGAAATCGGGTTGCAGCGAGAGCGCGAGTGCGTTCGCGATCTCATGCGCGAGGGCGGACGGCGTGGTGTCCACGTCGGCGAGATAGAGAACGCCGCGCCCTTGCAGGTTCTGCACGACGACGTCGAGCCGGTCGAGCGCGAGCGCGAGATCCTCGGGCGACACGGGATTGTCGACGCTCGCCGCGCCGATGCGCGAGAGCGCGCTCGTCGCGATCCAGATCGAGCCGCGTGAAGCGGAGGTCGGGAACGTCATTCGGCCGGCTCTTCGTCACTTGCGGGCCGGACGGGTTTGCGGGCCTTCGCGCCGCGTTGAGCAGGCGGTGACGAGGGCTCCTCTTCGTCGTCCCAATGCGCGATCGGCGCAAACTCGGTCACCTCGAAGAACGGATTCTCGCGCGCCTTCTGCAGAAGCTCGACATTCTCGTCGTCGACCTCGACTTCCTGTCCATGCGTGAAGGAAACGCCGTGAAAGCTCACATAGGGCGCTGCCTTGTCGTGATCCGTGTAGACGATCTTCGCCATGATGACCTCGTATGTGTCGCAGCCGGACGTGCGCGAGCCGGGCTGTGAAACCCGGCTCGCGACGGCAAGGTGTTCGCGTTTCGATGAAGGGCGACGCGAGCGCCGCCTTCAAGACGCGCTTACGCGTCGATGAAGCCCTTGAAAAAGAGCGTCAGCGTTCCGGAAGCGGGCGTGGCCGCGCCGGTGCCGACCGTGAACAGGATGTCGGTGTCGCTTGGGAACTTGAAGCCGAGGCAACCCGGCACCATGGTGTCGGCCTCCGCCTCCGCGCTTTGGGCATTCGTCGATCCCGCGAGGAAACGCGCGGGGTTCGCGGCGTCGCCGATCGAGAAGGTGATCGCCGGCGTCGCACCGGCGTCGAGCTTCGTCACGTCGAAATTGAGGTCGGTGACGGTGAAGCCTTTCGGCACGGTGAAGAGCGCCACCACCTGGCCGGCGGCGAGATCGGCCGGAAGGAGCGAGATCGCGCCCCCATAGGCCTTGAGGTTTCGGTAAGCCCCATGCCACGCCACAGGCGTGGTCTGGGAATAGGCGATGCGTGTGGACATGAGATCGGTCCTTGGTGAGATGGAGGTTGGGAAGGGTGAGTAGCGAGTAGTGAGTAACGAGTAGGGGTGCGCGATCACGCGCGGGAGCTCGAGCCGGAAGAATGGGAATAGTCGCGAGGCCGCGAATACGTCTCGCTATTCGCGATTAACGACTGTGTCACCCCCGGCGAGGTGAGCGAAGCGAGCCGAGGGAAGGGGGTCTAGAAACGGTAGTGAAAATGGTTTCCCTTCCCCTCGCGCCCTTGCAGGGCGCGAGGCCGGGAATGACACAGTGGGACTACTCACTATTCCCTGTTCGCAAATCCCGGCTCGATCCCGCTTAGCGCGTGACGCTGATTGTTCACGCGTCGGGCACCGAGGCGACGAAGCCCGTCACCATGCCCCAATCCTTGAGCGTGCCGATCGCGCCGGCATTGCCCGTCTTGTCCTTGGCGACCTTGCCGACCCCGTACTGCATCTCGATGCCGATGCCGTCGAGGAACTGGTAGTCGGTCTCGTCGCGGCGTTTGGCTTGCGGGAGCTGGCCGACCACATAGGCGAGCGCCGATTGTCCGCAGAGGAACACCGGCGAGACGTCGACCGCGCCGGTGCCGGTGGCGGCGAGCGGTCCCGTGGGCGAGGTGATCGAGCTCGCCGTCGAGGTGCCGACGATGTAGCGCGTGTCGATCTCCGGGATCTCGCGGTAGATGATGCCGTCCTTCTGCAGATGCGAACCGGTGAAGATCGGGTTCGTCTTCAACGGATCGTTCTCGCGCGGACGCGCATCGAGATTGGCGCTCGCCATCTCCGGATCGGCCGAGAGGTCGCGGAAGGCGCGCGTGCCCATGAAGCACACATACCATTCCTGATCGCCGCCATCCTCGATCAT
>JAFBAS010000035.1 GCA_019247605.1 Hyphomicrobiales bacterium | reverse complement strand
TGTCGATCCGCAACCGCTTCCGCGCCACGATCTCGCGCATTGAGCGGCTCGACCAATCACAAGCGCTCGTCGCGCTCGCCGCGGCGGGAGGCGCCGTCACGGCCGTGCTCACCCATGATGCCGTTGCCGATCTTCACCTCGCGCCGGGCGTGGAGGTCTGGTGCCTCGTGAAGTCGGTCGCCGTCGATCGCGTGCCGGTATAGCGATCCCTCTAAAGCGGCCTCCGTCTTGGCCTGGCGCGGTCTCGACCCTCGTCCCAACCGCCGAGCCTCAAGGCAACTTCCGTGCACGCATCCCGCACCTGATCGGCGAGGCCTCGATCCTCGCTCGCTCGCGCGATGACCATGCCGCCAACGCATAGGGCCGCGATGGCGAGAGCCGCCGTCCGGTCGGGATGCTGATTGGCGCGCGAGCCGTTTTGAAGGATGTCGACCATGGCCCTGAAGACCGTCTCATAGGCACGCTTCGCGCTCTCCCCGTTGCGCGCAACATCGCTCGGCAAGGCGACCATCGGACATGAATTCTCGATGCTCTCGAAATGCTGGCGCGACAGATAGGCGCGCACGATCTGCGGCCCGATATCGGCGGCGTCCCGATCGATCTCTATCCCTTCCCAATTGTTGTCCCAGCCTGGATCAGTGAAGAAACATTGCAAGGCTTCGGCATAAAGATCGCTCTTGCTCCTGAAGTGCCGATAAAAGCCCCCATGCGTGAGGCCGGCTTCCGCCATGATTTGGCCTACGGACACGCCATCGAAGCCGAACCGATTGAACAATCGACGGGCGACGCGAATGATCGTCGCTCTGGTCATATCGCGATGGCCGGATGGGTAGGGCATAAGGTCCTCCGTGGCGCTCGTTCCGAACGCTGGTTTTTCGTCCGATGGCGCCGGTGAATTATCGGCGGCGGGAAAAGATGATGTTGATCATCTTTTTTACGGCTGCTTCCCTTAAAGGCACCAGCGCTGCGATGCGCCGTAATTCCCTGGGATAGGAAGAATGACGATGACAAAGACGATTCGGCAAGAGATGATTCTCGAGGCGAGCCCGAAGCGCGTTTACGATGCGCTCCTCGATGCCAAGCAGTTCAGCGAATTCACCGGAGGCGCGGCGGCCGAGATCGATCGCCAGGTTGGCGGCGCATTCTCGTGCTTCGGCGGAATGATCAAGGGGCGCAATGTCGAGCTGAAGCCAGGTCAGCGTATCGTTCAGGCTTGGCGCGCCGGGAATTGGCCAGAAGGCGCCTATTCGATCGTGAAGTTCGAGCTGGAGGCGCAAGGGGCTCACGCCAAGCTCACGCTCGAGCAATCGGCTTTCCCCGCTGGAAGTGCGGAACACCTCGAAGGTGGTTGGCATAAGATGTATTGGGAACCGCTGAAGAAATATTTGGCTTAGGGTCCAGAGCCACGATCGCGAGCATTGACTCGACCGGCTCGCAAGCGCTCGTGGCGCTCACCACGTCTGGAGGAAGCGTCACGGCCGCGCTCGCTCAGGATACCGTCGCCGACCTCGACCTCGCGTCGAGCGCGGAGGTCTGGTGCCTGATGAAGTCGGTCGGTCGATCGTGTGCCTGTGTAGCCCGTCGAGGCGGACTCAATCATTTTCGACGTGGTGATTGGGACACGATTGCCAGAAGCAAGCTCTGTAGCTACATTGTAGCGAAGGAGGAGTTCCCAGATGGCGACCGATACTGTTGTCCGCGCCCGGATCGATCAGGTAACAAAGGAGCAGGCCGCCAAGGCACTCGCGAAGATGGGCTTGTCTCTCTCTGATGCCGTGCGTTTACTGCTCGTCCGCGTGGCGGCCGACAAGGAATTTCCGTTTCCAGTGAAAGTGCCTAACGCCACTACTCGCAAAGCCATGATGGAGCTGGAGCGAGGAAAGGGAAAGCGCTTCACATCGGCCGAGGAGCTGTTCAAGGATTTAGGCCTATAACTTGCGGACACCGGTTCGTTCGGGGCGGTTCCGCCGCGATGTGAAGCGCGCGAAAAAGAGGGGCAAGGACCTTACTAAGTTGCGCGAATTGTTGGGCCTCCTAATCGTAGGAGAGGAGCTGCCCGCACGCTACAAAGATCACTCCTTGAAAGGCAATTGGACCGGTTGGCGCGACGCTCACATCGAACCCGATTGGCTATTGCTTTATCGGATCGCCGGCCAAGAACTGCATCTTACCCGCACCGGCACGCATTCTGATCTGTTCAAGGAATAATAGCCGCGATTGACAAAGGCCGTGCAACTGCGTCACGGGTGAGCTCATGAGCGCGCTCGCGCGGTTACTCGCTTGCGGCGTTCACTCCGCGCGAACCTGCGGAGCAGCGCGCTTATCTCAAGAGAACGACGCCCGAAAATTAGCCCTTCCGATCATTCTCGATCTTGACAGCCCTGCCCGCCTTTCGGCGGGCAGGATTTTTTTGCGTCCGCTCCATGAGAAAAAGCATCATGCCCCATGAAGCCTCGCTCGCGTTTCGCCCCGCCCTCCCGGAAGATGCCGACAGCATCCGCGCGCTCGTGCGCTCAGCTTATGCCAAATGGGTCCCGGTCATCGGTCGCGAACCCTTGCCCATGCGCGCCGATTATGACCGCGCGGTACGCGAGCACCAGTTCGACCTTCTCATGCTTGACGGCGAGATGGTCGGTCTCGTCGAGACGCTTCTTCGTCCCGATCACCTTTGGATCGAGAACCTCGCCGTGAAGCCGCTGCACCAAGGACGAGGCCTCGGCCGGCGGCTTTTGGCCCATGTCGAGCGCCATGCCGTCGAGCAGGGATGCGTCGAGGCGCGTCTTCAAACGAATGCGGCCTTCGCGGACAACGTCACTTTATATACGTGTCTGGGCTACGACATTTATAAAGAAGAGCCGTTCAGGGGCGGATTGACCGTCTATATGAAAAAGACGCTCGCCTGATAGAGGTCCAAAACGAAAAGCCCCGCGCCGAGGCAGCGGGGCTTTTCTTATTGAAAGCTCGGCGACGCGCTGAATTTTCGGCGCGCTGCGCGGAGCGTCAACCCTCACGCCACCGATCGGATCACGGCTCTGAGCTTGTCGGCCACTTCGCCGATCTGCGCCTCGGAGATGGTTAGCGGCGGTGTAAGCGCCAGCGTCTCTCCGGTTATGCGCAAGGTGATGTCGTGCTCGTGGAAGCCGTGCTCCATCGCCTCATAGGCACGCTTGCCGACCGCATCGGGTTTCGACGCGAGGTCGATCGCGCCGACAAGGCCTAGCGTGCGAATGTCGAGCACGTTGGGCTCGCCCTTCAAGCCGTGGATCGCCTCGGCCCAGACGGGCTCGAGCTTCTTTGCCCGCTCGAAAAGACCTTCCTCGCGGTAGACGTCGAGCGTCGCGATGCCGGCCGCGACCGCGAGCGGATGGGCCGAATAAGTGTAGCCGTGCGCGAACTCGATGACGTGCTCGGGACCTTTCATGAAGGCATCATGGACATGCTTGCGGGTGATCACGCCGCCCATCGGCACCGTGCCCGAGGTGACCCCCTTGGCAAAGGTGATCATGTCGGGAAGCACGCCGTAACGCTCGGCCGCGAACCCGGTGCCCAGCCTGCCGAAACCGGTGATCACCTCATCGAAGATGAGGAGGATGCCGTATTTGTCGCAAATGGCGCGCAAGCGCTTGAGGTAGCCCTTGGGCGGCGGCAGCACGCCCGTAGAACCGGCCATCGGCTCGACGATGACGGCCGCGATGGTCGAGGCGTCATGCAGAGCGACGATGCGCTCGAGCTCATCGGCAAGATGGGCGCCCCATTCCGGCTCACCTTTGGTGAAGGCTTGCTGCTCGCGATTGTAGGTCGCCGGCAGGTGGTCGACGCCGGCAAGCAGAGTGCCGAACATGCGCCGATTGGCGACCATGCCGCCCACCGAGATGCCACCGAAGCCGACACCATGATAGCCGCGTTCGCGACCGATGAGACGCGTGCGGCTGCCCTGGCCCGATACGTTCCAATAGGCAAGGGCCATCTTCAGCGCCGTGTCGACCGCCTCCGATCCGGAGTTGGTGAAAAACACATGGTCGAGATCGCCCGGCGCGAGCTCGGCGATGCGCGAGGCGAGGTGAAAGGATTTGGGATGGGCGAATTGGAAAGGCGGCGCGTAATCGAGCTCCTCGGCCTGCTCCTTGATCGCCGCGACGATCGGATCGCGGTTGTGGCCCGCATTGGTGCACCACATGCCGGCGGTCGCGTCCAAAATCGCACGCCCTTCCGGCGTGTAGTAATGCATGTCCTTGGCGCGGGCGATGAGGCGCGGGCGCTTCTTGAAGGCGCGATTGGGCGTGAACGGCATCCAGAACGCCTCCAGATCGTTCGGGACGCTGCTCGTGGTTCTGGCAAGATTGGACTGCTGCGACATTGGCCGTTCTCCCTCTGTCCCTTTAAAAATCGATTTCCTCGACCTCGCGGCCTTCTCGGCGCCTCATGTAAAGGAGGCGGGCGCAGGCTTGCCGGCATCTTGCCCCCACGGCTCGGTCGCCGAACAGACTGACGAGCGCCGCGCCAACCCCACGCCCAGGCCTCATGATCGAGAGCTTCTCCTTGGCACAAAAGCATTAGCAGCTTGACCCGCGAGCCGAAACCCCGCAATCAGGGCTGGAGCCCTCGATCATGCCTGTCTGGACCGGAGGCCTCGATCTTGAAGGAGGGCGCAATTCGCCCACATAGTCGAGATAGGCATTTCCCGCGCGGCTGCGAAACCATCATTTGTGGAATCGGGATTGCACATAAATTGCAGGCTGAGCTTCTCGCCCGTGCGTTGACTTGAGATGGCGGGCTCCTTAACGCTTGGCCGAAGGCGGGTGGGCTCACAGCCTTCGGCCGGAAACCGAAAAGGTGGCATCCATGACGTTACGGGTGTCGGGTAAGAACATGGATATCGGGGAGGTGCTGAGAGGGCAGATTGCAATGCGGGTGGAGCAAGCCGTGAAACGCTATTTCGATGGTGGATTCGGCGGCTATGCGGTCGTCGAGCGCGACGGCACTGCGTTTCGCACCCATTGCTCCCTCCATCTGGATACCGGCATCGACCTTCAGGCTTCGGCGATTGCCCACGACCCCTACGCGAGCGCCGACATCTCTTCCGAACGCATTGAAAAAAGGTTGCGCCGCTATAAGCGCAAGCTCAAGGAGCGGCGACCGGCCAATGCCAGCGCTCAAGCCGAGGTGACCGGATACGACGCGCTTTCGCCGACCGGCACTGAAGGGGATACGCCTGAGGGATTTCAGCCCATCGTCGTCGCCGAGGAGATAACGCGGCTCCCACACTTATCGGTCGGAGATGCGGCTGCCGAGCTCGAGACGAGCGGGGCGACCATTCTTCTCTTCCGCCACGCCAGTAGCGGGCGCGTCAACGTCGTCTATCGTCGCCTCGATGGTCACGTCGGCTGGGTGGACCCGGCCGGCCACCCCGACGGATCGGCGTGAGGGATGCCTTCGCGCCGCTATGGCGCCGGCGTCACCATCTCCCCTTGGAGCTTTGAAAACCTATGCCTCTCGATGATCTCCTCGTTCCCGGCTCGGTGTTGCCGGCGCTCAAGGTGAACGGCAAGAAGCAGGCCGTGCAGGAGCTTTCGGCGCGCGCGGCTTCTATCACCGGATTGCCGGAGCGGGACGTATTCGATGCCGTCCTGCAGCGTGAGCGCCTGGGGTCCACGGGCATCGGCGCCGGGATCGCGATCCCGCATTGCAAGCTCCCGAAAGTGACCAAGCTCCATGGCGTGTTCGCGCGCCTCGAGAAGCCGATCGATTTCGATGCGCTCGACGGCGAGCCGGTCGACCTCATTTTCCTCCTCGTGGCGCCGGAAGCGGCGGGCGCGGACCACCTGAAGGCGCTCGCCCGCATGGCGCGCTTGCTGCGTGACCCCGCGATCACCGCGAAGCTTCGCGCCACGCGCGACGCGGACGGCATTTTCGCGCTCCTCACCCAACAGCCGGCTGCCGCCTGAGCTGAAGGCGCCCGGTTTCGTCTGACCGTGTCAAAGATAAAATGAGCGCGCGAGCCGCTTTGCTTGCGCTCGCGACCTGAAACGGGACAATCCGCGATGACCTACCAGTTCCAGGAGCTCTTTCCGCTCGTCGGGGACACGACCCCTTACCGAAAACTCACGCAAGAGGGCGTGCATGTCGAGAGATTCGCCGGGCAGGAGATTCTCGCGATCGAGCGCGAAGCCATAAGGCTTCTTTCGGAGCAGGCTTTTGTCGACATCAATCACCTTTTGCGACCGGGTCATCTCGCCCAGCTCGCCCGCATTCTCGACGATCCGGAGGCGACATCGAACGACAAGTTCGTGGCCTATGATCTTCTCAAGAATGCAAACATTTCGGCCGGTGGCGTTTTACCGATGTGCCAGGACACCGGCACCGCGATCGTCATGGGAAAGAAGGGGCGGCTCGTCTTCACCAAGGGCGAAGACGAGGGCGCGATCGCTGAAGGCGTGCGCGATGCGTATCTCAAGCGCAATTTGCGCTATTCGCAGCTCGCGCCGCTCTCGATGTTCGAGGAGAAGAACACGCGCTCGAATTTGCCGGCGCAAATCGAGATCTATGCCGAGGGCCAGGACGCCTACAAGTTTCTTTTCATCGCCAAGGGCGGTGGGAGCGCCAACAAGAGCTTCCTTTTCCAAGCGACGCCCTCGATCCTGACCCATGACCGGCTCCTCACCTTTCTCAAGGAGAAGATCCTCACGCTCGGCACCGCCGCCTGCCCGCCCTATCATCTCGCGATCGTGATCGGCGGGCTTTCGGCCGAGCAGACGATGAAAACCGTAAAGCTTGCCTCAACCCGCTATCTCGACGCGCTGCCCGTGCAAGGCTCCGAAGAGGCGCACGCCTTCCGCGATCTTTCGCTCGAAAGCGAGATCCATGAGCTCACGCAATCGCTCGGCGTCGGGGCGCAATTCGGGGGCAAATATTTCTGTCACGATGTGCGCGTCATTCGCCTGCCGCGACATGGCGCGAGCCTGCCGATCGGGCTCGGCGTCTCCTGCTCGGCGGACCGTCAGGCGCTCGGCAAAATCACCAAGGAGGGTGTGTTCGTCGAAGAACTCGAGCACAATCCGGCGCGCTTCATGCCCGAGATCGACGAGGCGAAGCTTTCCGGCGACGTCGTGCCGATCGATTTGCGGCGGCCCATGCGCGACATTCTGGCCGAGCTCACCAAGTATCCGGTGAAGACGAGGCTTTCGCTCACTGGCCCGATGATCGTGGCGCGCGACCTCGCCCATGCCAAATTGCGCGAGCGGCTCGATCGCGGCGAGGGCCTGCCGAGCTACATCAAGGATCACCCGGTCTATTATGCCGGCCCCGCCAAGACGCCGAACGGCTACGCCTCCGGTTCTTTCGGACCGACGACCGCGGGCCGGATGGATGCCTTCGTCGATCAGTTTCAAGCGGCGGGCGGCTCGATGGTGATGCTAGCCAAGGGGAATCGCTCATCCTCGGTGCGAGAGGCTTGCAAGGCCCATGGCGGTTTTTATCTCGGATCGATCGGTGGCGCCGCGGCACGACTTGCGCAAGACTGCATCCGCAAGGTCGAGCCGCTCGAATACCCGGAGCTCGGCATGGAAGCGGTGTGGCGCATCGAGGTCGAGAATTTTCCCGCCTTCATCGTCGTCGACGACAAGGGGAACGACTTCTTCAAGGAGTTGAATCTGGGTTAGCCGCGAGTCGGGCCTTGCGCCCGCCTTTGCGGGAGTGCCGGCGCCGAGCCGGTAACGCGTCCATGATCGCGCGCCGCTCGGCCGCATCCATGGCGCTCCAGCGTGCCACCTCGTCCACCGTGCGCGCGCAACCGATGCACATCCCGTCATCGGGTGAGATGAGGCAGATGCCGAGGCAAGGCGTCTCGATCAGGTCCATGGGGTGACTTTTAGTCCTTGTTTAACGATTCAAGGGCGCTATTACCTTACCCCTAAGCGGCTTAAGGGTGGGTCGTGACACCATACGTCGTACGCGGTATCGTTCGGCTTGATTCTAGGAATCCTAGCATGACAGAAGAACTTAAAGCGCTGATCGACCGACTTCGGCACGTTGAGATGACAGCCGAACAGGCCACGGAGCAACGTCGTAGCTTTGCGTATGGGAATACGCATATTGAGAATAGCCGCATCACCCGCAAGCTCGTGGCGGAGATCGATCGAAAACTCGTAAGAAAGCGGACGTAGCGGTGCATGCTGGTGATCGCTTTACCTCGGCTCAAGAGGTAGAGTTGATAACCGATGTCGACGAAAAGGCGCATCGGGAAGCCGAAAACGGAATTCGCCAGTTTGAACTTGCGATTGAGATCATCCGAGCATTCGTCAAGGATCGCGAGCGCCCGTTCCGATTGCGCCAAGGCATTGTCCTGGAGCTCCATGCAAAAGCGCTTCAGGGAATCCACCTACTTTCGGGAACATTCAGGAATGGGCCTGTCGAAATTCATGGTAGCGGGCACGTTCCGCCGGGGCCATTGAAGGTTGCCGACGAGGTATCCGATCTATGCGACTATGTGAACACCAATTGGAATGACAAATCGGCCATTCACTTGGCAGCTTATGTTTTGTGGCGTCTGAATTGGATTCATCCATTTGCAGATGGCAATGGGCGCACGGCACGCGCAGTTTCTTACGTGGTGCTCAGCATAAAACTGGACAGTCTATTGCCAGGAACGAAAACGATTCCAGATCAGATTGCAGATGACAAGCGGCCGTACTACGAGGCGCTGGAAGCGGCTGATATGGCGCTCGAGAAAACAAAAAATATCGACCTTTCGCAGCTCGAAGGAATGCTTTCTCAGATGCTATTGAACCAGTTGGCTCAAGCGGCACGCGAGGCGGGCACGGCTTAGTCTAGCGAAATGAGGGTCACGGGTGCGGCGCAGCTAACCTGTCGCCAAAACGAGATAGCAGGCGAGCTCGACCACAATCTGCGTCGCGCCCGCGACGTCCCCGGTCTGTCCGCCGATCTTGCGCTCGGCGAGCGTGCAAACCCCGCGCGCCGCAACGAGCGCGGCGACGCAGGCGCCAAGCGCGCGCAGCACGCCGAAACCGCCGATCACCGCGAAGACGAACGCGAGGCCGCAGCCGATGAGCACCGCATTGGTGAAGGCCGGGATGGGCAAGCGTCCCGCCGTCGCGCCGGCACCGTCACTGCGCGCCGGCATCAAAAGCGCAAGCGGCATCAGGCCGGCGGCGCGTGAGAGCGCGGCGGCGGCGATGAGCGCGGTGGCGGCGGCGCGCGGGCCCTCGAACGCAAGGGCGGCGATGAGCGCGACGCGCAGCAGCATGACGATGATCAGCGCGAGGCCGCCGAAGGTTCCAAGGCGGCTGTCGCGCATGATGCCGAGGCGCCGTTCACGGCCCGCTTCGACGAAAAACCCGTCCGCCATGTCGGCGAGCCCGTCCTCGTGCAAGGCGCCGGTGACCACCACGCCCGTCGCCACCGCGAATATGGCCGCGACCAACGGTTCCAATCGCAGGCCGTGCGCCACCAGAAGGATCAGCGCCATCACGAGCCCGATGAGCGCGCCCGCACCCGGAACGGCCGGCGCGATCGCTTGGAAATCCAAGGCGCTCGCGGGAAGTGCTTCTTCAGGAAGGCGCGGGATGGGAAGGCGCGAATAGAAGCGCAGCGCCTGGGCGAGCGCGACCACGAAGCGAGGCGCGGGCTGCGAAAGATTCATGACGCCGCATTGCCAAACCGGTGCGACCCCGCCAAGAAACGTCGCGAGACGAAGCCCTTGAAGCACGACACGCGCAACTGCGAAATCCCGATCATGAACAAGAAGCCGCCGACCTTGCCTTTCGACGATATTCGCGCGCTCATCGCCGCGATGCCCGGCCCGGACGAGGCCGCCGTGGCGGCGGTGCGGGCACGCGATGGCGTGTTGACCAAACCGCCCGGCAGCCTCGGGCGGCTCGAGACCATCGCAGAATGGCTTGCGGCCTGGCAAGGGCGTTCGCCGCCGAAAGTGGAGCGTCCGCTGGTCGCGGTCTTCGCCGGCAATCATGGCGTGGTGGCGAAAGGTGTCTCCGCCTTTCCGGCAAGCGTGACGCAACAGATGGTAGCGAACTTTGCCGCGGGAGGCGCCGCGATCAACCAAATCTGCGCCACTTTCGATCTCGGCCTCAAGGTGTTCGATCTCGCGCTCGACCTGCCGACGAGCGACATCACCGAAGCCGCGGCGCTCGAAGAGGCCGCCTGCGCCGCCACCATGGCGTTCGGTATGGAGGCGATCGCCGGCGGCGTCGATCTTCTGGCGCTCGGCGAGATGGGCATCGGCAACACCACGATCGCGGCCGCGATCTACACAGCGCTTTATGGCGGGCCGGCGGCGCGCTGGACGGGTCGCGGCACGGGGCTCGACGACGACGGTGTGCGCCGCAAGGCGGCCGCCATCGAGGCCGCGATGGCGCGCCATCAAGGCCATCTCGGCGATCCGCTCGAAGTGCTGCGCCGGGTCGGTGGGCGCGAAGTGGCCGCGATCGCCGGTGCGATCCTCGCGGCACGCACGCAGCGCATCCCGGTCATTCTCGACGGCTATGTGGTGACCGCTGCGGCGGCAGTGCTTCACGCGCTCGACCCGCATGCGCTCGATCACTGCCTCGCGGGGCATTGCTCGGCGGAGGGAGCCCATGCCGCGGTGCTCGAACGGCTCGCGCTCGCGCCTCTCCTCGAGCTCGGCATGCGGCTCGGCGAAGCCTCGGGCGCGGCGCTCGCGGCCGGCATCGTCAAGGCGGCGGCACGTTGTCACTCCGGCATGGCGACCTTCGGCGAAGCCGGCGTCGATGAGAAGAACTGAGTGAAAGCGGAGCAATTCCGGGTGGACGAGAGGACTCGTTCGAATGGCAACGTCCTCGACGGCTCGCGTCGCTCCTATTGACATCGCTAGGCCAGGCGAACTTTCCTCGCTATCGAACCCTCAAAGCTTGTCGGGGAGAGAGCTCGCATGAAATACACCAGCCGCGTCGCCGCCTTCGCGATGCTTCTTCTCGCTAGCCTTGTTACGCCTCCCGTCCAGGCGCAAGAGCCGGTCACCATCGGGCTCGTCGTGCCGCTCTCGCCGCCCGGCGATCCGACAGCGGGCCAGCTCATCCGCAGGGGAGCGGAGCTCGCGCTCGACTACTACAACGGCAAGGGGGGCGTGCTCGGCGGCCGCAAGCTGCAATTGTCGGTGCAGGACAGCCAGGGGCGTCCGGAAGGCGGCGTTGCCGCGTATCGGCGCGTCGTCGGCGAGGACAAGGCGGTCGCGGTCACTGGTTTCTTCCATTCCTCGGTGAACATCGCGGCAAACGAAGTCGCCAAATCCATCGGCGTGCCGACCATCGGAACGCAGACTTCCGCGGCCGACATCACCGCCAAGCATTATGAGATCGCTTTCCGCACCCATCTGATCGACCCTCTGCGCGTCGCGGCCTGGCTCGAATTCATGCAGAAGAAGGGATTCAAGCGGGTCTCGATGCTCGCCGAAACCTCCGACTACGGTATCGGCCTCGTCACCGAGACGGACCGGCAGATTAAGGAGAAGAAGCTCCCGATCGAGCTGCAGAGCCTCACGTTCGACCGCACCTCCACCGACCTCACGCCACAGCTTCTGCAAGTGAAGGCGTTCCGGCCCGATCTTCTCGTGAATGTCGGCGTCGGCGCGCCGATGGATCTGATGATCGAGCAAGCCGCGACGCTTGCGATCACCCCGCAGGTGCCGATGCTCGTGTCATATGACGCGCCGATCCGGCCGCAATTCTGGCAGCTTCACCCGAACACCGGCGACAAGCTCTATTTCATTGCCTACTACTCGCCCAAGCAGACGCTTTCCGAGATCGGCACCTGGTTCACCAAGGCCTACGAGGAAAAATACAAGGAATCGCCTGTCTACTCCTCGTTGAACGGCTTCGGCGATGTGGCGATCATCGCGCAAGCCGTGGAGCAGGCCAAAGGCGCCGACCCGAAAGCTATCATCCAGACGCTCGAGACCGGAAAATTCGCGTTCTGGTCTTCGGGCGAGGTCACCTTTCCCAAGGCCGATGGCGTGTTCTGGCATAATTTCTCTCCGCCCGTTCTCATTCTCCAGTTCCAGAAGCCCGGCCAGGATTGGAAGGAGGCGGAGGTCATGTTCGAGAGTGGCAAATAACGCCTTGTGAAGACGAGAACACCCCGCAATCGGCGTTCGCGAGGGCTTGATGTTTTCGTTTGAGCTTTTCACCCAAGCGCTCCTCGCCGGCATCGTCATCGGCGTGATCTATGCGCTCATGGCGCTCGGCATCACCTTCATCTACTCGATCGTGAAGATGATCAACTGGGCGATGGGCGAGTTCTACATGCTCGGCTCTTACGCCCAGTATCTGATTGTCGCCTATTGGCTCGGCCCCGATCTTTGGTACATCGCGGCGATCCTTTCGGCCGCGACGGTGTTCTTCGCCGGATGGTTGATCGAGCCCATTCTCATCAAGCCGATGTTCACGGGCGGCATCGAACGCCGCGACGATTACGCGACCGTGGTGACCATCGCGCTCCTCTTGCTGTTGCGCAATCTCGCGACCGCGATCTCCGGCCCTTACCAGCGCACGCCAGGCACGAATTTGCCGGGTGTGATGCTCGGTCCCTTGCCGGAGAGCGGAGCGCGCTTCGCCGCTTTCCTCGCTGCGCTCGCCGCGATCGCGCTCTTCACGCTTCTCCTGAAGCGCACCTGGCTCGGTCTTGCGCTGCGGGCCACGTCGCAGAGCCGGGTGGGCGCGCAGACTTCCGGCGTCGATGTACTCTCGCTCGACAAGCTCGCCTTCGGCATCGGTGTGGGGCTTGCGGGCCTCGCGGGCGCGCTGCTCGCGCCCGTGTTCATGGTCTATCCGACCAACGGCGTGGTCACCACCACCAAGGGCTTCGAGATCATCGTGATTGGCGGGCTCGGCTCCGTGCCGGGCGCGCTCGTCGCGGGCGTCGCGCTCGGCATCGCCGAATCCCTCGGAGCGACCTTCATCGCGTCGGCCTATCAGAACGCCTACGGCTTCGTGCTCCTGCTTCTCGTGCTCGCGCTTCGCCCGAGCGGCCTTTTCGGCGAGCGGCTTCGCCAGGCATGAGGCACAGGCCATGAGCGGCATTGCCCCGATCCTTGAAGCGCGCCGGCTGTCGAAGCGTTTCGGCGGTTTTCTCGCCAATGACGCAATCGATCTTTCGGTCGAAGCGGGCGAGATCCGCGGCATCATCGGGCCGAACGGGGCGGGAAAATCGACGCTCGTCAATCTGATCACAGGCGTGCATCAACCGAGTGCGGGCGATGTGCTCCTCGCCGGTGAGAGCCTTGTCGGGCGCAAACCTCACGAGATCGCGCGCAAGGGGCTGGTGCGTTCCTTCCAGGTGAGCCGGGTGTTCGGCAATCTCTCGGTAATCGAAAATCTCCTCGCGAGCCATCTTGCAGACGCGAGGATGCGCGAGACGCACGGGCAGGGCTTCGCAAAAGCCACTCGCCTTCTCGAGCTCACGGGCTTGATCCGCCTTGCCGATGCGCCGGCAAAGACCTTGTCGGGCGGTCAGCGTGTGCTGCTCCAGGCAGCCGCCGGCTTCATGATGCCCTCACTCACCTGCTATTTGCTCGACGAGCCTTTCGCCGGCGTGAACCCGGTCATCAAGGATCAGTTGATCGCGCTCATCGAGGAAGAGAGTCGCGCCCGCGGCGTGACCTTCGTCATCGTGAGCCATGAAATGGCTGTGATGCGCCGACTCTGCCGCAAGATCACGGTGCTCATCGAGGGACGCGTGGTGGTGGAGGGCTCGCTCGACGACGTTGCGGCCCGCGCCGATGTGGTCGCGGCTTATCTGGGCAAGAGCCTCGTGTGATACAAACCTCACCCCGCCGCGGGACCGCGGCACCGTGAAATTGAGCCTCTGGGCTTCACTCGTCGGCCCAGACATTTAGCCGAACCGAACAGCCGCCATCGCGGCCTTCCAGATTCACGACTTCGCGGGGAGCGGCCCTGCCTTCACGAGGCCCAGATAGATTTCGACCCGCTGACGCAGGGCGGCCGGCGCCTCGGGATCGGTGACGATCTCGTCGAAGTAACGGCCAGCCGCCTCGTAGTCGCCGGCCTTCAGCTCGCCAAGGCCCAGAAGCTCGCGCGCGAGATTGCGCCATGGGCTCGAGGCTTGAGCGAGGGGGTCGAGACGCTTCTTCAGATCGGCTGGCGAAAGCGTATCGCTGAGCAGCATGGCCGCGCGAAGCTCGGCAAGCCCTTGCAACGCAGCCCCGATGCCCGCATCCGTCGCCAGGCCGTCATAAAGCGCGGCACCGGCGGCGGGGTCGCGCTTGCCGAGCTCGGCCGCTTCGCGAAAGCGCGCGAGCGCCGCGTAGCCGGGCGGGCCTTTTTTGGCGATGCTGGCGAGCAGGGTTTCGGCCTGCGAATCCTTGCCGGCTTGCGACAATTCGATCGCGTTTTGGAATTTGGCCGAGGCGCGTTGTGCTTCCTTCAGGTGGAAATGCCCATAGACCTCCCAACCGCCGACCGCCAGCACCATCACCAGCGCCGCCGCGACGATGAAATTGCCGTATTGCTTCCAGATCTGCTCGAAGCGATCGCGCCGGACATCCTCATCGACTTCCCGAAAAATATCGCTCATGCGGGTCTTTGGTCTTGCGGTTGCAGGCAGGCACGGCCGCTTGGCGGCCATGCCTAACGGAGCCCATGGGGCAGGTCACGCAGTAGCGGATTTCGCTTTCGCGCGCCAACGGAAAACGTGGCGCCCGGCCACGGCGCCGGGCGGGGTTTTGGCAAGGTTGGGTCGGCTATTCGCCGCCGAGCGCGAGCGTCGCGATGCGGACAAGGACGAGGCCGCCTGCGACCACGAGATAGAGGCGAAGCACGCCCATCCAGAGCTTCGCGGCGAGCGAGAGCTTCGCGGGCGCAAGCTCCTCGAGCGGAGGCATGCGCCAGCTCGCGCGCAACCCTTGTGCGGCATCGAGCGAAGCTGGGGCATGGGCCTTGCCGCCGCGGCGGTCGAGCATCATCGCGGCCATGCTGACCACAAGCCCGGCGCCGCCCCCGCCGAGAAGAATCGCAAGGATCACCTGCTCGTTGGTCGCCTCGGGGAAGAGCACCGAGGCGGTGAGGATGATGGACAAAAGCACGAGCCCGCCGATCACGGCGCCGGTGAAATAGTTGAGCCAGCGGGGATTGACCCAAGGTCCGAGCACGGGCTTGTCGTTGCACAAGAGGAGCAGGAACACGGTGGCGCTCGGCAAGAGCACGCCCGCAAGTGTCTGCACCGCGTTGGTGAGAAGACCGAGCGGCGCGCCCGGCGTGAGGACGAGTGCAGCGGCGAGCGCGATCAGCAAGGCGTAGATGGCGTAGAAGCCTTTCGCCTCGCCGGGCTTGCGATGCAGCGAATGGCGCAGCGAGAATACATCCCCGATCGCGTAAGCCGTGGAGAGCGAAACGGCCGCGGCGCCGATCAAGGACGCGTCGATGAGCGCGATCGCGAACATTACACCCGCGGCCTTTCCCGCATATTTCTCGAGGCCGGCAGCGACACCGCCGGCATCGGTGAAATTGCCGAACTCGGGCTTGCCCGCGAAAACGGCCGCCGTGAAGGCCATCATCGCGACCGCGCCGATGATGACGAGCGCGATGCCGATCCACAGATCGAGGCGCTCATAGCGGATGAAGCGCGGCGTGATGCGCTTGTCGACCACGTAGCTTTGCTGGAAGAACAATTGCCAGGGCGCGACCGTGGTGCCGACGATGGCGATGATCAGGAGCATCACGTCCGAAAGCTTGCCTTCGCTCGGGAGCTGCGGAACGACAAAGTCGCGCGCCACCTGCGCCAAGGGCGGATGCGCCATGAAGTAGATCGGCACGAGCAGAAGGCTTGCGAAGACGAGCCCCATGGCAAAGCGCTCGAAGCGGCGAAAATTCCCCGTGCTCACGGCCGTGACGATGAGAAGGGCCGAGAGGGGGACGCCGACGCTTTTCGGCAAGCCGAGATAATCGAGGGCAAGCGCGATGCCGATGAACTCGGTCACGATGGTGAGCGCATTGAGCAGGAACAGATCGACGACGCTGAACGCACCCCAGAACTTCCCGAAGCGCTCGAAGATGAGCCGGGCATGACCGACGCCGGTCACCGCGCCGAGGCGAAGCACCATCTCCTGATTGACGTAAAGCACCGGAACGAGAAGGGCGAGCGTCCACAGGAGCGCGGTGCCGTAATTCTGGCCTGCCTGCGTATAGGTCCCGAACGCGCCCGCGTCATTGTCGCCAACCATGACGATGAGGCCGGGGCCGAGGATTGCAAGAAGGGTCTGGAGCCGGTGCTTCCACGCGATGCGGCGCTCGGTGTCGTGTCTCGCGATCGTGCCGAAGGCACCGATGATGTCGCCGACATGCGCATCGTCGAGATGCGCGCTCTTGGCGAGCGCTCCTGGGGTCGCGGTCTCGATGTCGGTTGCGTAGGCCATGTTGATCACCCGGTCCTTCTGAAAGCGGTCCCTTCAAGGGAAGCTTCCGAATTTGATTTCGAGATGTATTGAAGAGCGGCCGGCCCGATGAGCGGCCGGAAGATCAATTGCGCGACCGTTTCGGTAGCTTCTCGGCGATCCCGAGCGTCTTTACGCGCTCGCGCATCTCGTCCCAGACCTCGTTGGGCGTGACGCCGCATTCTCGCCAGAGCACGACGAGGTGGTAAATGAGATCGGCGCTCTCGCGCACGACGCCACGGGCGCGATGGCGCAGGCCCTCGAAGGCGACCTCGCTCGCCTCCTCGATGAGCTTTTGCCCCATTTTTCGCTTGCCGCCTTCGAGAAGCTGCGCCGTGCGCGGATTGGTGTCGGCACGCACGAGATCGAGCGCCGCATAAAGCCGCTCGATCTCGTCAATTGCCGAGACCGCCTCGAGAGGCGCGGCGACGCGCCCGGGATCATTGGCCGAGGCGAGTTTCAAGCGATGCAATTCGTCGGCGCCGCGCAGCAGCGTGGACGAAACCTCGCGATCATGCTGGTTGAGAGCAGTCATGGCTCCGGTCTCCTGACTCAGGCGGTGGTTGGTCACCGAGCCGAGCGAGGCAGAGCCACTTCGATAGCCTGGAAGGACGATGCTCCGTCTAGGCTATCGAGATATCCCTGATCCTTGCCTCGGGCCGATGTGCCCGCGGAGAGCCGGCCGCCTTCGCGCCGCGACTTCCCGGGCCTTGCTAGTAGGTCGAGGGCCCATGGTCCTTAACGTTGGTTGCGAACGATGATCTCCGGGGAAATCCGGGAGATACCCCGGCAGGTATGCCGCATGACGACGCTTGTCAACCCTTTTTCGGGGATTTCGCCACATGGTCGACGACGGCCCGCTTTCCCGGAGCGGCGTTCGGAATGTATGATCGGAGTTCCGAGCGGCCGACGCGGTGAGAGGCATGAAAACCAAGACGAACCCGAAGGGCCGCGGTGAGGTCTCAGGCCGGCCGCATGTGCTGCGGGACAAACGTGGCCTCGTGAACCGCACCCGCCGCTTGCGCGGCCAAGTCGACGCGATCGAGCGCGCGCTCGACGGCGAGGCGAGCTGCTCGGATTTGCTGCAACGGATCACCGCGGCGCGCGGGGCGATCAACGGATTGATGGCAGAGGTGCTCGAGGAGCATGTCCGCGAATATCTCATCGACGCGGAAGGGTCGGACGCGGTGTCGCGCCAGGACGCGGCCGAGGAGCTGATCGAGATCATCCACTCCTATCTGACCTGAGAGGACGCGTCTTCGCCGTAGCTCAGCGGCGTGTCGCCGTGAAGGACGAGACGATGATGAGGAGCCCGCCCGCAATCGTCGTCCAGGCGGGGATCTCGCCGAAGAAGAGGTAGCCATAGACGGAACCGAAGACGAGCGTCGTGTAATCGGCGGGCGCCATGCGTCCGGCTGGTGCCAGCGAGAAAGCCTTGGCGAGCACGAGATGGCCGCATACGCCCAGCGTGCCGATGCCGGCGAAGTTGAGGAGGTCGAAAGCCTGGACCGGCACCCAAAGCCCGGCAGGCCAAAGCGGGATCACCGCGCTCAAGATCAGCATCGGCCCGATGTTCTGCACCGCCACGATGATGAGCGGATGATCGCGTGTCGCGCGCGAGCGCAAGAGCACGAGCGACAGCGAATAGGTCAATGTCGAAATCAGCACGGCGAGCGTGCCCTCGAGCGCCGCGACCGAAGCATGCCCGTGGCCGAAATTCGGAGCGATGATGAGCAGCATGCCGAGGAAGCCCACGCCCAGGGCTATGACGAGTGAGCGGCTCACCGTTTCGCGCAAGATCAGCATGCTGAAAAGCACGGTCGTGCATGGCGAGAGAAGCGAAAGCGCCAAGGTCTCGGCGAGCGGCAAGCGGCCGAGCGCGAAGTAGAAGGTGATCGAGGTCGAGACGCCGAGCACGGCGCGCCAGCTATTGGCGATCACCGTCTCGAGGCGAGGGCGGGCCGGGCGCGCGATCGCGATCGCGATGAGTATGGCGAGCGAGCCGAAGACGAAGCGCAAGCAGGCGATCTGTGCCACGGGGAATTGCGCCGCTTGTGCCTTCACCAGCGCATCCATCCCGGACAAGAGGCCCACCGAGGTTACGGCGAGCGCGAACGCCCCGCTCATATCGCAGCGGGAGGCGATTGCGGCTGGGCCCGGAGCAGAGGCCACGAGCAGCAGGCTCGACCGATGTTCGGCTCGGAAACAGAAGTGATCATGGCGCGAGCAGCGAGTTATCCCAGCACCGCTCGCCGAACAAATCCTTCTGTGCTCCGCCGCGCGCCTGACCACAGCTTTAATCGCAGGCGATGAGTCACGAACGCGACCTTGTTTCTTTGCGGCTTTGTCGCTTGCAGGCTCGCCGCCACCCGGTCCGACAGTCAAGGCAGGGAGCCAAGACATAGGGAGTCAACCCTTGGAGCTGTGGCCTCTCTGACTCAGCTGTTGAGAATTCACCGTGTTCACTCTTTAGACTCTTGCGAGCGATTCAAGCCCTAGTGTAGCGTCGCCTCACTCAGCCACGAGATGTCGTGGGTGTTCGTGGTCCACCGAAATCGTCACGCCAGTGACGGCTGCCTTGCGGCGGCCGACGCGAAGAGGATTCCGACTGAAGGAGATGGGGTATGTCCTGGGACGGCGAACGCGTCGAGCTTCTCCGAAAGCTCTGGCAGGAAGGCATCAGTGCAAGCCGCATCGCGGCACAGCTCGGTGCCGGCATTACCCGAAATGCCGTGATCGGCAAGGTGCATCGGCTCGGCCTTGCCGGCCGCGCCAAGCCTGCCGCTTCCTCCGGCGCGCCGCGCCCGAGACGCCTGGCTTCGCCGCACACGACGCAAAAGACCGTTGCGCTGCGCGGCAACACCGTGATGCTCAGGGAAGTTGTGGTCGCGGAGGAATATGAGCCGGCCGTGCTGCCCCAAGCCGTCGTCATCCCGATCTCCGAACGCGTCACCATCACCGAACTGCGCGAGAGCATGTGCCGATGGCCTTTGGGCGATCCGCTGACTCCGGAGTTCCGCTATTGCGGTACGAAATGCGATCCCTCGGCCTCCTATTGTCTGCCGCATGGACGCATGGCCTACCAGCAAGTGCCCGACCGCAAGCGCGGCTGACGACCTTCCAGGGTATCACCCCCCGAGCTCCGGCAGCGAGCCTCGGAAAGAGGGCTCACACGGTGCAGCTTCACAAAAGCTGTGGAAGATGGGCTCCCTTCCCCTCGCGGTTTCAGCCGCTCGGCCGGGAATGAACGTTTGTGGCTCGCTCTTGGCCCGTCTCAAGCGCCCCTGGCGTTGAAGGTCTCGTCGAAGCCGTAGCCTCCGCCGCGCACCGTGCGGATCGGATCGCGCAAGCCGCCCCGGTTGAGCACCTTGCGCAAACGTCCCACATGCACGTCCACGGTGCGTTCGTCGATATAGGCGTCCTCGCCCCAAACCGCGTTCAGCAATTGCTGGCGGCTGTAGATGCGTCCGGGAACGCTCATGAGGAAGGCGAGAAGATTGAATTCCGTCGGACCAAGATGGATCTCTCCACCCGAACGGAACACGCGACGCCTCTCGCGATCGAGCTCGAGATCGGCCGCCTTGAAATGGTTCAAGGAAGGATGGGGCAGGGACCGGCGCAGCAAGGCCTTGACGCGTGCGACGAGCTCGCCAACCGAGAAGGGTTTCACCACATAATCGTCCGCGCCAACCACGAGGCCGCGAACGCGCTCGGATTCCTCGCCGCGTGCCGTCAACATGATGATCGGAAGCTTTGCCGATTGCTCGCGCAGCCTGAGGCGCCGGCACAATTCGATGCCGGAAAGGCCGGGCAGCATCCAATCGAGGATGAGGAGGTCGGGCACGCGCTCCTTGAGCCGCAGATCGGCCTCGTCGCCCCGGGTGACGGCTTCGACCTCGAAGCCTTCCGCCTCCATGTTGTAGCTCAAGAGCACGACAATCGCCTCGTCGTCTTCGACGATCATCACACGCGGTTTCATGAAGGGCTCCGCCGATCAAGGAAGAGTGCCGCGCCTTTTCTCATGTGGCGCTCATGGGTTTTTCGAGGCTCGTCGTGTCGGCCTTCACACGCTCGGCCTGGAGCTTGGCCCCGGTCACGAGGTAATAGACGTTCTCGGCCACATTCGTCGCATGGTCACCCATGCGCTCGATGTTCTTGGCGCAGAATAGGAGATGGGCGCAGACCCCGATATTGCGCGGATCTTCCATCATGTAAGTAAGAAGCTCGCGAAACAGCGAGGTGTAGAGCGCGTCGACATTCTCATCATGCTCCCACACCGCGAGCGCCTTTTCGGCGTCGCGCTCGACATAGGCATCGAGCACGTCCTTCAACTGTGTGAGCACGAGCTGGGAAAGATGCTCGACGCCCTTCACGAGCTTTGGGGTCTGCACCAGGCCCGTGATGGCGAGCACGCGCTTGCAGATGTTCTTCGCAAGGTCGCCGATGCGTTCGAGGTCATGCGTCACGCGGATCGCCGCGATCACGGCGCGAAGATCGACCGCCATCGGCTGGCGCCGCGCGATCGTGAGCACGGCCTTTTCCTCGAGTTCCTGCTGGAGCGCATCGAGCCTCGCATCGAGCGCGATCACCTCGTTTGCCATCGTCGGCGATTGACGCACGAGCGCCTCGATGGCTCGTGTGGTCATCGATTCGGCAAGCCCGCCGAGCTCTGCGACACCCCGGCTCAATGTGTCGAGGTCGGTGTCGAATGCGCGAACGATATGATCGGCCATGTCAGTCTCCGCATCATGCCTTTCGAGAACCGTCCCGAAAGGCGGCCGCGGACCCGAAGAGCAGCGCGAATGCCATGCATTCGTGGCGATCGTTTTAAATTATAACGCGGCCGTGACGGTATGATGACACAGGCGCGCAGCTACCGCGAGAGCCCTTTTGCGAGATCAGGTCGAGGCTTCGGGCGCGCTTTTGGGGAAGACTACCTCGAAAGTCGCTCCGGCGCCGAGCTCGCTGCGCACCAAAAGGCGTGCCTTGTGCCGATTGAGGATGTGCTTCACGAGCGCAAGTCCAAGGCCCGTCCCGCCCTTTTGACGGCTTTCGACCACATCCACCCGGTAGAAGCGTTCCGTCAGGCGGGGCAGGTGCTCGGGGGCAATGCCGGGCCCGTAATCGCGAACCGTCACACTCACCGCGCGTTCTGCGTCAGCGATCGAAACCTCGACGCGCCCTCCCGATTGCCCGTATTTAACCGCGTTCTCGATGAGGTTTTCGAAAACCCGGATGAGCTCGTCACGGTCGCCCGTCACCAGCACGCGGTTCAAGCCGTCCACTTCGATCTTGGTGCGGCACTCCTGGGCCAATGGGGTCAATGTGTCGACCACCTCGCTGAGCACGCTGTCGAGGCGCACCTCCTCGGTGGGTTGGACGTGCTCCTTGAGCTCGATGCGCGAAAGGGAAAGCAGGTCATCGATGAGCCGCGACATGCGCCGCGCCTGCTCGCGCATGATGGCGAGGAAGCGCGCCTGTGCGGACGGATCGTTCTTCGCCGGCCCCTCGATCGTCTCGATGAAGCCGTACAGCGAGGCGAGCGGCGTGCGCAATTCGTGACTGGCATTGGCGACGAAATCGGCGCGCATGCGCTCGAGCCGGCGCGCTGCCGTCACGTCGCGAAACAACATTACGATTTCGATCGCGCCGCTCGCGTCCGCGCCCAGCGCCGCATCGATCCTGACCGGTGTGGCGCGCACCTCGAAGCTGCGCTCCACCGGTACCTTCTCGTGGAATTCGGTCTCGGCGACCGTGCCGTCGCGCAGCACGCTCTCCACGGCGCCCACCACTTCGGGTGAGCGCACTGCGAAGCTGAAGGAGCGGCCGATGACGAGCTGCGGCATAGCGACCTTCGCCTGCGAATTGAACATGGTCACATTGCCCTGCGAATCGAGAACGACGACGGGATCCGCAATACCAGACATGACTGCCTGAATACCCGCCCGCGCGGTCTCGTGAGAGCGCGCCCTCTCGGCGGCGATGCGGTGCTCGGCGCGCGGGCGCACGAGAGCCGCGAACGCAGTCACGATCGCGCCGATGAGCACCGGCAGGACGAAGGGCGCGCCGCTCAGCGCGAGTGCACAAGCGATCACTAGGGTCGCCACAAGAGCGCCGGCCGCGGCGCTGTCGCGCCAGCGACGCATGGGTGGCGACGGTGTCCCCTGCTCGGTTGCCGCGACCATGGCGAGCCTTGTCCCGCGGAATCGTCTCGTCTCTGTCTCGGAGAGCCTCGGGCTCTTCGAATCGAATCACATCATACTCCGGTTCATCGATGAAGAAGATGACGAGATCGATAAAACCGGCCTCGGCGCGAGACCTGATCGTGCAGCCGGTCTGGCGAGGTGGCTTGCGCTTAAAGCTTCACAGTGTAGCCGACCTCGAGCGTGCGCCGGCGCGGCAGCTCGAAGCGATCGACGGCACGTTCGGCATTGCGGGCGAGGAAAGCGAACACATGGGCTGTAAGATCGCGAAAGCCGCCGATGCCTTCCGGCGCGAGAATTCGCTCATGCCCGATGATGTAGACGGCCTCCTCCGGCTCGAGCCCGGCGCGACGCAAGGCCGGGGCGAGAATTGAGGGCACGTTCACGACCTGCATGTAGCCGTAGCGCAGATCGACGCGGATCAGACGCTCGTCGAGCGTGGTCAGCACGACGCGCTCGCTCACCGGAACGCGTGGCCGCGACGCGATCCAGACGGAGGCGATGACCACCTTGTCGAAGCTCATGTCGAGGAGTTCGTAAAGCCTGGCGAGTGCCACAGGCGCCATGGCGCCTGCCCGTGAAAGAAATATCGCCGGCCGCGACGAGCGGAAATTCGTCGCGCGGGCCTCGCGACGCGCGAAGGCATCGAGCGGCTCGGAAAGCCGCATCTGCTCCTCGACGACACGTTGGACGCCGCGCCGCCAGCTCGCCATCAGGAAGATGATCAGGAAGCCGATCGAGAGCGGCAACCAGCCTCCATCCCGAATCTTGCTCAGATTGGCAAGGAAGAAAGGAACATCAACCGAGAGCAGCCCGGCGCCAAGCGCATAGACGAGGGGCGGGCTCCATTTCCAGGAGCGGCGCACCTCGGCAACGAGGAGGATCGTGGTGGTGATCATGGCGATCGAGACCGCGATCCCATAGGCGGAAGCGAGGCTGTCGGATGAGCCGAAGCCGATGACGATGCCGAGCGTGCCGACCCCGAGGAAGAGGTTGACGCGCGGCACGACGACATGGGCCTGCGTGTGCTGCGAGGTGTAGCGCATGCCCATCGGCGGCAAATAGCCGATCTCGACCGCCTGTTTCGCCAAGCTGAAAGAGCCGGTGATGATCGCCTGGCTCGCGATGATGGTGGCGGCGGTGGCCAAAAGCACGGTCGCATTGCCGGCAAATCTCGGGGCGAGCTCGTAGAACGGGTTGGCGATGGCGTGCGGGTCGGTGAGTACGAGGGCGCCCTGGCCGAAATAATTGAGCATGATGGCCGGCATCGCGACATAGAGCCAGGCACGAGAGATCGCGTTGCGCCCGAAATGGCCGAGATCCGCGTAGAGCGCCTCTCCACCCGTGAGCGCCAGGAACACGGCGCCGAGAATGACGCCGGAAAGCAATGGGTGGCGAATGAGGAGCTCGATGCCGAAAATGGGATTGAGAGCGTGAAGCACGCTCGGGTTGCGGGCGACCTCGACCGCACCGAAGGCCCCGATGGCGACGAACCACATCAGCATCACGGGCCCGAAGAACCGGCCGATGCCCTCCGTGCCGAAACGCTGCGAGACGAAAAGCGCGAGCAGGATGACGACGGTCAGAGGGACGACGAGCGTCTGCATCGAGGGTGTGAAAACCTCGAGGCCCTCGACGGCGGACAGTACCGAGATCGCCGGCGTCAACATGCCGTCGCCGAACAGCATGGCGGCGCCGAAAAGGCCGATCCCGAGGAGGATGCGCCTCGTGCCGACGGGAGCGCGATGCAGATTGAGAAGCGTGATGAGCGCCAAAATGCCGCCTTCACCATCATTGTCGGCGCGCAAGACGACGGTGACGTATTTGAAGGTCACCGAGAGCGTCAGCGCCCAGACGATGAGCGAAAGCAGGCCAAGGACATCCGCCTCGGAAGGCTGCGACGTTCCGAGCGCGCCAAGCGCGGTTTTGAAAGCATAGAGCGGCGAAGTGCCGATGTCGCCGAACACGACGCCGAGCGCGCCGATTTCGGCCGCGAGCCACGCCGGCCCCCGGGGGGCATGGATACTCATTTTGAAACTCGAGGAGCGTGGATTGGCGTCACTGGCGTCTCGATGCGAGGCATTGCCGCAGCTTGCCGCGGCTCGTCTCCAATCCCTCGAAAAGCATGCTTGCTCCTCGCTTGTCCCTCGACGCTCGCCATTTTTCCTCGAAGGGAAGCGTTGCGTTATAGACGGTTCGGGCCGACGAAGCGAGCGCCGATGAGCCAAGGAGCAGATAATGGCCAAGGGATATTGGATCGCACGTGTCGATGTGCACGATGCCGAGGCTTACAAGAAATACATTGCGGCGAATGCCGCACCGCTCGCGAAGTTCGGGGCGCGCTTCCTGGTGCGCGGCGGCAAGACCGAATGCGTCGGCGGCGCGAGGCGCGCCCGCAATGTCGTCATCGAGTTTGAAAGCTATGAGAAAGCGCTCGCCTGCTGGCATTCACCCGAATATCAGCGTGCCGCGCGCTTGAGAGAGCCGCCGATTGCCGAGGGCGATTTCATCATCTGCGAGGGATATGATGGGGAACAGCCCGGCGGCATTTCCACCAATTGCTGACCGTCAGCAATACCCGCTGGGCAACGCCCGTCAAAAAGTGTTCCGCACAATTCCGGGTGACGGCAAAAAGACTCAGCCCAACAGGCGATAGGCCGGGAGCGTGAGGAACTCCTCGAACTCCTTGGCGAGCGACATTTCGGAGAACAGCTTCTCGGCCTCGGCGAAGCGCCCCTTGTCGTAGACGCCGGCGCCGAGCGCGGTGCGCACCTTGGCCATCTCGTCGGACATCACTTTCTTGAAGAGCTCGGGCGTGACTTCGCGCCCGTCCTCGAGCTTGGCTTTGTGGAACAGCCATTGCCAGATCTGGGCGCGGCTGATCTCGGCGGTCGCCGCATCCTCCATCAGATTATAGAGCGGCACCGCGCCGCGCCCGCGAAGCCACGCCTCGATGTATTGCACCCCGACGCGGATGTTCTCGCGCAAGCCCGCCTCTGTGCGCTGGCCTTGATGGACGTCGAGGAGTTCGTCCCGGGTAATCGCGGTTTTCACGCCTGCCTTATCGAGCTGATTTTGTTGTGGCATCAGCTTGTCGAAAACTTCGGTGGCGACCGGCACGAGATCGGGATGGGCAACCCAGGTTCCGTCATGCCCGTCCTTGGCCTCGCGCTCCTTGTCGGCGCGCACTTTGGCGAAGGCGGCCTCGTTGGCGGCCGGATCGTTCTTCACCGGAATCTGCGCCGCCATCCCGCCCATGGCGAAGGCGCCGCGACGATGACATGTCTTGATCACGAGGAGTGAGTAGGCGCGCAAGAAAGCCGCGCCCATGGTCATGGCGGCGCGATCGGGTGTGAGGAAACGCTTGTTCTTCCCGATCCGCTTGATGAAGGAGAAAATGTAGTCCCAGCGGCCGCAGTTCAGCCCGACGATATGGTCGCGCATCTCATAGAGGATTTCGTCGAGCTCGAACGCGGCCGGCAAGGTCTCGATCAACACCGTCGCCCTGAAGGTGCCGGGCCGTGCACCGAGCTCGGCTTCAGCATAGGCGAACACCTCTTTCCAAAGGCGGGCTTCGAGATGGCTCTCGATTTTCGGGAGGTAGAAGTAGGGCGCTGTGCCTTGCGCGAGCGTGGCCTTCGTGTTGTGGAAAACGTAAAGGCCGAAATCGACGAGAGAACCGGACATGGGCTCGTCGCCAACCGTGATGTGGTCCTCCGGCAGATGCCACCCGCGCGGACGCACCAGAAGCACAGCCGGCTGTTGGGAAAGCTTGTAGGCCTTGCCCGAGCTCGCATCGGTGAAGTCGATCTTGCCTTCCCAACGGTCCTTGAGGTTGAGCTGGCCCTCGACGATATTCGCCCAGACCGGCGAGGTCGCGTCCTCGAAATCGCCCATGAAAACCTTGGCGCCCGAGTTCAAGGCGTTGACGATCATCTTGCGGTCGACCGGGCCGGTGATCTCGACCCGGCGGTCGAGAAGGTCGGCCGGAACCGGAGCGATCTTCCAGTCACCGTCGCGGACCGCCTGGGTGCCGGGGAGAAAATCGGGAAGCTCGCCGGCATCGAAGCGGGCCTGGCGCGCCTCACGCGCCGCAAGAAGCTCCTTTCGCCTGGCGTCGAATTTCCGATGCAACCTGGCGAGAAAGCCCAGCGCTTGCGGCGTCAGGATCTCCTCGAAGCGAGGCCCCAAGGAACCTGTGACTTTCGCGGTCTCTGTGGAGATATTCATGACGGCGCGGCTCCTCGGCAGCTTGTCGCACATATTGTGCGCTGTTCATGCCGCAAACCACGGCGCGTGAAAAGAGTGAAGGCGCGTGCGCCTCACTCGGAGAAGCTCGTGGGGGACGCACCGGCGCCAAAACGACGCATCGCTGTCGGCGGGCGCCGGTAGACTTCGGCAAAGACGGCGTTGAAGCGCCGAACACTGCGAAAGCCCGAGCGCATCGCGATCTCGGCCATCGAAAAATTGGTCTCGTCGATCAGGCGTTTTGCTTTTTGAACGCGGGCCGTTTGGGCGACCTGAATCGGGCTTGCGTTCACGTGTCGCTGGAAAAGGCGGCCGAGGTGGCGCGGTCCGATGCCGAGGCGATGGGCGAGCTCCTCGACATCGCCGTCATCGAGGGCACCGTTTTCGATCAGGCGCAGCGCACGCTCAACGGTCGTGCGGGAACCTCTCCAGGCGGGTGAAAAGGGCGCTGCTTCGGGCCGGCATCTCAGACATGGCCGATACCCCGCGGCCTCGGCCGCAGCTGCCGACGGAAAGAAGCTCACATTGCACGCTTTCGCCGGCCGAACCGGGCATACGGGCCGGCAATAGATCTTGGTCGTTGCGACGCCGATGAAGAACAGGCCGTCGTAACGGCGATCTCTCGTCACGCGGGCGCGTTCACATTCCCTGAGATCGAGCACGTTCACCTTCCGCGGTGACCGGGGACGGAGTCCGAATCCGGCGAGCCCCCCCATAGCGCCCATGCTATTCGAAACGCAATCTTGTCATGACGGAAGGCGGACCATGTCCGATCGAGACATGTTTACACAGGTGCTTCGGTCGGCGTGCGCGCATGCGCTGAGCCATTTGGCGGGAGCAGGGAGGCGGCCGGTTCACGCCACGACCGATCTTGAGACGCTGCGCCGTCGGTTCGATCGCCCCCTCCCGGAAGCGGGCACCGATCCGCTCGATGTGATCGACGATCTCGTGCGTGACGCCGAGGGCGGGATCATCGGCAGCACCGGCGGACGATTTTTCGGATGGGTCATCGGCGGAACGCTCCCGGCGGCACTTGCGGCCGACTGGCTCACCTCGGCTTGGGATCAGAACGCTGCCATCCATGCCTGCGGGCCCGCCGAGGCCGTGATCGAAGAAGTGGCTGGAAGATGGCTCAAGGCGTTGTTCGGTTTGCCGCCGACGGCGAGCTTCGCGTTCGTCACAGGAACACAAATGGCGCATCTGACATGTCTTGGCGCAGCGCGCCACCGCCTGCTCGCGCGAGCCGGGTGGAACGTGGAAGAGCAGGGCCTCGCGGGCGCTCCGCCGATCGGCATCATCACGAGCAGCGAGCGCCACGGTTCGGTCGAGCGAGCCCTCCGCATTCTCGGGTTCGGAAAACGCGCCATCACGACATTGCCTTGCAACGATCGCGGTCAACTTGATCCGAGCGGGCTTGAAGACGCCATGGAAGGCAGAGCGCACCAACCCACCATCGTGCTGCTGCAGGCCGGCGATCTCAACATCGGCGCCTTCGACCCCTTTGCCGACCTCATCCCGATCGCGCATCGCCACGACGCGTGGGTACATGTCGACGGCGCGTTCGGCCTGTGGGCCGCCGCCAGCCCGAAACATCGTCATCTCCTGCGCGGCGTGGAGCTCGCGGACTCGTGGACGAATGACGGTCACAAATGGCTCAACACCCCGTTCGATTGCGGTTACGCGTTCGTCGCCGACGCGGATGCCCATCGCGGCGCCTTCTCGCATCGCACGAGTTACACCATGCTCGTGGACGGTGCGCGCGACCAGATCGACTGGAACCCGGAATGGTCCCGGCGTGGCCGTGGGGTCGCCACCTACGCGGCCCTTCGTCAATTGGGTCGCGCCGGGATTGCCGACCTGGTCGAGCGCAGCTGCGTTCACGCGCGAGAGTTGACGGTGCGGATCGGCGGCCTGCCCGGCGCCGAGATGGTATGGGAGCCCACGATCAACCAAGGGCTCGTGCGCTTTCTCGATCCACGTCCGGGCGCCACCGAAGCTGATCACGACCTTCGAACCGACGAGACGATCGCCCGCATCACGGCTACAGGCGAGGCGTTCTTCGGCGGCACCACATGGCAGGGAAAGCGCTGCATGCGGATATCCGTCTGCAACTGGCAAACGAGCAAAGAGGATGTTGAGCGAGCCGTGGCAGCCGCGCGAGGCGTACTCGGAAACCTCGCACCGACTTAATACGTATTTGCGGTCAAGCGCCTCGAGCGGCGAGGCCGCTGGCTACGCCTTCCACTCAATCCGAGGTCGAACCGGTTCCCGAGGTCGAACCGGTTCCCGAGGTCGAGGACGGGCCGCCCGGCAGGTCGAGCGACTTCCTGTTCTCGCGCGCGGCTTCCTGCGCCTGCTTGTCGAGCTGGAGGCATGTGACGAGCTCCACATAACTCGGAGCACCGCCGATCCGGGTGACCTGGAGGCAATTCGACTGGGCGCTCGCCTTGAAGCTCGACCAGAGCTTCGCCAGCTCCTTTTGCGCCTCGCGCTCATCGTCGATGCAGCCCTGAAAGGCGCTCTTCTGCCCGCCTGAAAGCGGTTGCGCGCGCCGGCAGGTCGCGTTGATGTCGAGCTTGGGCGGCGACCCCGCTTGCGCCGCCGTCGCGACGAGGAGGGATGCCACGATGGCGATGAATCTCATTTCACAACTTCTATGCCGGTATGGAGGCGCGCTCAAATCACATATTGCTTGAGCGGCGCAAAACCGTTGAAGCCAACCGACGAATAGGTCGTCGTATAGGCGCCCGTGCCTTCGATGAGGACCTTGTCGCCGACCTCGAGGCTGATGGGCAGGAAATAGGGCTCCTTCTCGTAGAGCACGTCGAGGCTATCGCAGGTGGGTCCGGCGAGCGCGCACGCAACCTTGCGGTCGCCGTCGCGCTCCGTGCGGATAACGTAACGGATCGCCTCGTCGGCGGTCTCGGCGAGGCCGCCGAACTTGCCGATGTCGAGATAGACCCAGCGCAAAGGATCGTTCTTCGATTTGCGCGAGACGAGGACAACCTCCGCCTCGATGATGCCGGCGTCGCCTACAAGGCCGCGCCCGGGCTCGATCACGGTCTCGGGCAAGGCGTTGCCGAAATGTTTTTTCAGCGAGCGGAAGATGAGGTCGCCGTAAAGGCGCACCGACGGCACCTTCTTTACGTATTTGGCCGGAAAGCCGCCGCCGAGATTGACCATGGCGAGGCTGATGCCGCGCTCCGCGCAGGCGCGAAACACGCGTGCCGATATCGCCAGCGCACCATCCCACATCTTCGGATCGCGCTGTTGCGAACCTACATGGAAGGACACGCCATGTGGCTCAAGGCCGAGGCGCTTGGCGTGCTCGAGCACCTCCACCGCCATGTCGCCGTCGCAACCGAATTTGCGCGAGAGCGGCCAATCGGCTCCGGAATTATCGACGAGCAGGCGGCAGAAGACGCGCGAGCCCGGCGCGGCGCGGGCGATCTTTTCCACTTCGGTCTCGCAATCGACCGCGAAGAGTCGCACGCCGAGCTCGAAAGCGCGCGCCACGTCACGCTCCTTCTTGATCGTGTTGCCGAAGGAGATGCGGTGAGCGGCCGCACCAGCCGCGAGTACCGCCTCGATCTCGGTGATCGAGGCCGCGTCGAAGCACGAGCCGAGCTCCGCGAGGAGGCGCAGAATCTCCGGCGCGGGATTGGCCTTCACGGCATAGAACACCCGCGTGTCCGGCAAGGCGTTCGCGAAGGTGCGGTAATTGTCGGCCACCACCTCGCGGTCGATGACGATGCACGGAGCTTCCTCTCGGCGCTCGCGAAGAAAAGCTCGGATTCGTTCAGTCATCTTCAGCACCCATCGACCTTGCGCGACCCCGGGCGAGGGAGATCGCTTGGTGGACCCACTCGTCCAAGAATTCGCGAACACTTCGCAAAACTCATGGACAACGATCGCTTGCGGTTCTCGGTTGCCTTGCCCGCGCGGTGGAGACGCAGGGTTCGGTAGAGCCTCGAAACCGCCCCGGTCTGTCGGCGACCTCAAGTCGACGACAATCCGGCTGGTGCGCCGTAACGACTACCGATGCGAGTCCGAATCGGGATCACGGACCCTTCGCGTAGCCTACGTAACGGATGAGGAACCCTCGTCCGCACGCCCGGCAAGAAGGACAAGCCTCTTCGGTAACCCGACCTTTGGAGGGTCGGCTGGAGACCAAAAAAGCCCGCTCCGTCGTTGCTTCAAGCCGCGTCCACTCGTGGAGAACGAGTGTAAGCCGGTCGCCTCCGACCGCCGGTCTGGGTGTGGGGTCTGGATAGGCTCGAGGCTTGAACCCTCGCGACTTTCGACCCCGGCGGCTGTCCGGCCTCTTGTCCGGATGCCCACCGACCGGCACGCAGCCACAGGCACGTGCGAATTAGGCAAAAGAACACTTACGCAATCAAGCACGAAGATACAAGATGCGAATTGACCGCGAGGCAAGATTTTGCCCCGTTTTTTGCATGAGCTCGGCGCGTCTTCCCACCCCACGCAAATTTGCGCGCAAGCTCTGCCGCCACATAGCTGTTTTGCGCGCGAGTTTGCTGATAAGAAAACCGCGTCATCGCCAACTCTTTTGCTCGAGCGAGCCGATAAGAATGTCAGGTCACGTCACGCGCCGCCGCGTCATTGGGGCGGGGCTCGCTACCACGCTCATCCCGCTCGCGCCTCGTCTGGCCGGCTCTGCCGTCGCACAAACTGCGGATGCGACAAAACCGCCCGTTCCTCGTTTCGGTTATGAGGATGTGGTGCAGCGCGCCCGCGACCTCGCCTCGGTGCCCTATGACGCCGCGACGCCGCAGCTTCCAGCGCCGATCGCCAATCTCGATTTCGATACCTGGCGCGACATCCGCTTTCGGCCGGACAAGGCTTTCTTCCAGGGACCTGGAAGCTTGTTCCAGCTTCAACTCTTCCACCTCGGCTTCAATTTCAAGCGACCGGTGGTGGTCAACATCGTTCGCGACGGAATGCCCGCGCCTATCCCTTATTCGCCGAGCCTCTTCGACTTCGGGCGCACCAAGATCGACAAGCCCTTGCCGGTCAACACCGGTTTCGCTGGCTTTCGGCTGCACTATCCCGTCAACGATCCCAAGGTGATGGACGAGCTCATCGCCTTTCTCGGCGCGAGCTATTTCCGCTTCCTCGGACGGCGCCAGCTCTACGGGCTTTCGGCGCGCGGCCTGGCCATCAATTCGGGCGTGGGACGCGCGGAGGAGTTTCCGTTTTTTCGCGAGTTCTGGGTCGAGCAGCCGGCTGCCGATGCCGACCGCATCACCGTGCATGCGCTGCTCGACGGGGAATCGGTCACGGGCGCCTTTCGCTTCATCATCTTTCCGGGGCAGGACACCGCGATCGAGACGCAAGTCACGCTCATCGCGCGCCGGCAGATCGCTAATCTCGGCCTTGCGCCTCTCACGTCGATGTTCCTTACGGCCGAGAGCGACCCGCGCGTGCGCGACGACTACCGCATGCAGGTGCACGATTCGGACGGACTCTTCATGCAAGCCGGTTCCGGCGAATGGATCTGGCGTCCGCTCCTCAATCCGGCCGAAGCCTCGACTTCCGTCTTCCTCGACAAGGACATCCGAGGCTTCGGGCTCATGCAGCGCGACCGCCTCTTCGATCATTACGAGGACATCGACCTGCATTACGAGCGTCGTCCGAGCTATTGGGTCGAGCCTTTCGGCAGTTGGGGTGAAGGCGCGGTCGAATTGACCGAAGTCCCGGCGCAGAACGAGGCGACCGACAATATCGTCGCTGTCTGGCGACCCAAGGCGCCGCTCGAACAGGGCCAGACGCTCGCCTATGCCTACCGGCTCCGCTCGCTTCTCGAGGCACGCGGCATGCCGCCGGGCGGCAGGGTTCACTCCACTTTCCAGACGGTCGCGAAGGCCTTGGGTTCGAGCGAGGCGGAGGCGCCCGGAAGCCGACGTTTCCTCATCGATTTCGCCGGCGGCGAACTCGCCTATTATCTGAACGCGCCGGAGATGGTCGAAATCGTCGCCTCGGTTTCGGCCGGGAGGGTGCTGCGCACCTTTCTTTCCCCGAACCCGGACATCAAGGGCTTCAGAGCGGGCATCGATGTCGCGCTCGAGGCCGGACAAACTGCGGACATCCGCGCCTTCTTGCGGGCGCGCACCCGCGCCCTCACCGAAACCTGGACACGCCCGTGGAAGGCACCGTGATCGAGAGCGTCATCCGGCCGCCTCGTTCGTTGCCTTCGGCGGCTTGAGCGGTCGTTTCGGCGCGCATGTCGCATCCTGCCGTCATCCGCGAAGCGACGCTCGCCGATCTCGATCAGCTCGAGAAGCTCGAGAATCGCGTCTTCGATTCCGATCGCCTGTCGCGGCGCTCGCTTCGCCATTTCATCTCGACCCCCAAGGCTGCGTTCATCGTCGCCGACCGGGGCAACCATCTCGGCGGTTACGCGCTCTTGACCTTTCGCTCAGGAACGGCGCTGGCGCGCCTTTACTCGATCGCGGTCGCGCCGGAAACCGGACGCATCGGCATCGGGCGCGCCATGATGCAGGCTGCCGAGAAAACGGCGATCGAACGAGACTGCATCGCGTTGCGGCTCGAGGTGCGCGCCGACAATCATGGCGCCATCTCGCTCTACGAAAAGCTCGGCTACAAGCAGTTCGGCCGTTATGAACATTATTACGAAGATGATCAGACGGCGCTTCGCCTCGAAAAGCTTCTCGTTGCTCAAATCGCGCCGCCCTCGCGGCCGCCGCCATATTATCGCCAAACCCTGGAATTCACTTGCGGCCCCGCATGCCTTCTCATGGCGCTCGGATGGGCCGATCCCGACTTTCACCCGAGCCGTGTCGCGGAAGTCCAGCTATGGCGCGAGTCGACGACCATTTTCATGACTTCAGGCCTTGGCGGGTGCGAGCCTTACGGGCTTGCCGTGACACTCGCCAAGCGCGGGCTCCTGCCCTCGCTTCACCTCTCGCATGAGGGACCCTATTTTCTCGACACGGTGCGCAATGCCGAAAAGCGCGAGGTCATGCGTCTAACGCAGGAAGAGTTCCGGCGCGAAGCGGAGGAATGCGGCATCCCCATCCGCCTGCAGCCGCTCGATGCTCCGGCGCTGCAAACCGTCCTCGACGAGGGCGCCATCGCGGTAGTGCTGGTCTCCGGTTACCGCATGTTCCGTGAAAAATTCCCGCATTGGCTTCTCGCCTATGCGGGCGATCAACGCCATGTTTTCGTGCACGATCCGTACGTCGAGGCCAATGACGAGGAGACTCCGGTCTCGGCCGCGAACCTGCCGATCCCGACAGACGAGTTTCAGCGCATGGCGAGATTTGGAAAAGGCAATCTGCGCGCCGCCATCGTGGTGCGGAAGGGGAATCCTCGATGAGCTGGGTCATCGTCGTCGACAACCTCAAGGACTTCCCGAACGCCGACACGCCGCACAAGGTGATCACCACCTCCGAATACATCGCCCGCCCCAAACTGTTCGAGACGGAACGTGCCAAGGTCGTGAACCTGTCGCGCTCCTACGCCTATCAATCGAAGGGCTACTACGCCTCGCTCCTCGGGGAGGCTCGCGGCCACCGGGTGCTGCCCGAGGTGCAAACCATGCTCGAGCTTCGGGAGGCCAAGCTTTACGAGCACGCAATCCCAGAGCTCGAGGACGCGCTCAACCGCTGCTACGCGAAGTCTGGGCTGCAGAAAGCCCAGTGCCGGATTCTCATCTGCTTCGGCCTCGTGCGCGAAACCGGTTTCGAGAGCTTCGGCAAGCTTTTGTTCGATTGGTACCGTTGTCCCGCCATCGAGGTCTCGATCGATGTCGATGCCGTGCCCTCCGGCGCCTGGGCCTCGATCGAGAAGATAAGGCCTCGGCCGATCGTCAAGCTCGACGCCGATGAGACGCAGTTCTTCCGCGATGCGTTGCACGCTCACACGAAGCGCGAATGGCGCGATCCAAAAGCGCGCCAGCCGGCACGCTACTCGCTCGCCGTGCTGCACGATCCCGAGGAGGTCCTGCCGCCCTCGAACGTCGAGACGCTCAAATATCTCGGCAAAGTGGGGGAACGTCTGTCCGTCGACATCGAGCCGATCACCAAGAAGGATCTCTCCGAGCTTGCCGAGTTCGACGCGCTCTTCATCCGCGAGACAACCTCGATCGACAACCATACCTACCGTTTTGCACGCCGCGCCGCGCAGGAAGGCATGCCGGTCATCGACGACCCGATCTCGATGATCCGCTGCACCAACAAGGTCTACCTCATGGAGCGCATGGCGGCGAACAACGTGCCGATGCCGCAAACCGTGATGCTTGCCGCCGAAGAGGATTTGCCCAAGGCCGTCGCCGAGCTTGGCTTGCCACTCGTGGTCAAGATCCCCGACGGCTCCTTCTCGCGCGGCGTGCACAAGGTCGAGACCGAAAAAGATCTGCGCAAGCTCTTCGACGAGCTCTACGAGGACACCGACCTTCTGATCGCACAGAAATTCATGCCGACGAGTTTCGATTGGCGCGTCGGCATTCTCGAGGGCGAGCCGCTCTTCATCTGCCAGTACATGATGTTCAAAGGGCATTGGCAGATCGTGAAGCATGAGAACGGCTCCGCGCCGAAGGAGGGCCGCTTCAAGACGGTGCCGCTCGCCGACGCGCCGCCGAAGGTGATCGAGGTCGCGGTCAGCGCGGCGCGCACCATCGGAGACGGGCTCTACGGGGTCGATCTGAAGGAAACGCCCGAGGGCGTGGTCGTGATCGAGATCAACGACAATCCCAATCTCGAGCACGGGGTCGAGGACCTCTGCGGGAAGGACGAGATTTGGGAGAAGCTGCTCAAATGGTTCATCAAGCGGATCGATGCGTGAAAAGAGTGAATAGTGAATAGTGAATAGTGAATAGTGAATAGTGAAGAGTGAATAGTGAATAGTGAGCGGTGAGACGTGAGCTGAGCTTGCCACTCTTCACTCTTCACTCCTCCCGCTTAGCCTTCAGAGCAGCTACACATATGCCCTCTCACAAGCCCCGTCCTAAGCGCCCCGCAACGAAGCCGGCGCGCCAGCGCTCACGCACCATCTATGACGGCGTGATCCGCGCGACCACGCGAAGCTTCCTCCTGGCGCTCGGGCAATCGGATGCCGAGATCGAGCGGCCGCATGTCGGGGTTTTCCACACCGGCGGCGAGATGAGCCCCTGTAATCTCAACCTCGCCGACCAGGCAGGTCACGCCAAGACCGGCATCTACGCCGGGGGTGGCATGGCGCATGAATGCCCTGTGGTCTCGGTCTCGGATGGCCTGTCCATGGCGCATTCGGGGATGCGCTTCTCGCTCGTGTCGCGCGAGCTCATCGCCGACAGTGTGGAAGCGAGTGTGCGCGGCCACCAGTTCGACGGCATCTTCGGCATCGGCGGTTGCGACAAGAACCTGCCCGGCCTGATGATGGGCATGGTGAGGTGCAACGTGCCCTCCGTCTTCATGCATGGCGGGGCGGCCTTGCCGGGCCGCGTGCGCGGCACCGACAAGACCGTGATCGACACTTACGAGGCGATCGGCGGCGTCATCGCCGGGTCGGTGTCGATGGCGGAGCTCGACGCCTTGAGCCATGCCTGCTTGCCGACCGCCGGCTCCTGCCCAGGCCAGTTCACGGCGAACACCATGGGCATGGTGTCCGAGGCGCTCGGCCTTGCCCCGCTCGGCTCCTCGATGATCCCGGCCGTTTTCTCTCAGCGCGCGCCGCTTTTGCGCGAGGCCGGCAAGGCGCTGATGCAAGCGGTCGAGTGGCAATGGCCGCTCCCGCGCGACATCGTCACGCGCGAGGCGCTCGAGAATGCGGCTGCGATCGTCGCCGCGACCGGCGGCTCGACCAATGCGGTGCTCCACATTCCAGCGATCGCCAACGAAGCCGGCATACTCTTCGGCATGGACGACGTCGCGGCGGTCTTCGCACGCACGCCCCTCATCGGCAATCTGCAGCCGGGCGGAAAATATCTGGCGCGCGATGTCTTCGAGATCGGCGGCGCGCCGGTGATCCTGGCCGAGCTCTTGCGTGGCGGCTTCATTCATGGCGACACCTTGACCTTCACGGGCCAAAGCCTCGCCGAAGCGCTCGCTTCTTCGAGAGCCGCGGATGGAGAGATCGTGAAACCTCATGACGCGCCAATCGCGCGCACCGGCGGGCTCACTATTCTCAAGGGCAATTTTTGCCCCGATGGCGCCGTGCTCAAGACGGCGGGGCTCAAATCCCTGACCCATCGCGGGCCGGCGCGCGTCTTCGATGGCGAGGAAGCTTGCCAGGAGGCGGTGCAGAAGCGGCTCTATCGCGAGGGCGACGTGATCATCATCCGAAACGAGGGGCCCCGCGGCGGCCCGGGCATGCGCGAGATGCTCGGCATCACCGCGCTCATCTACGGGCAGGGCATGGGTGAAAAGGTGGCGTTGCTCACGGACGGGCGCTTCTCCGGCGCGACGCGCGGGCTGTGCATCGGTTATGCGAGCCCAGAGGCCGCCGCAGGCGGCCCGATCGGACTGGTCCGTGACGGCGACGTGATCTCGATCGACGCGCGGCCAAGCGAAGCTTGGATCCGTCTCGAGATCGACGAGAAGGAGATGGAAAAGCGCCGCAACGCGGTCGCGCGCGCCCGCCCAAGGAAGCTTGGCGGCGTTCTCGAAAAATACGCCAATGCGGTCGGCCCCGCGAACAAGGGCGCGGTGACCCATTCGGGGAACGTCCACTGGCCGCTCGATGCTTGAGCCCGGCTAAAAGAGCTTGCGAAGGCGGTGAAGCCGCGAATCTGGAGAGTGGAATGGGACGAAGGCTTCGAGTCGCCCTTCTGTTCGGTGGCCGTTCCGCCGAGCATGACGTCTCCGTGCTCTCGGCCGGCAATGTCTTTCGCGCGCTTGATCCTAAACGCTACGAAGTTATGCCGATTGCGATTACGCGCGCCGGCGCCTGGCTACTTTGTACGCTGCGGGATGGCGAATTTCCGACCTCGGTTCCGGATCACGGGCCTCGCGTCGCGCTCGTTCCAGGCGGTAGCGGACGCATGATAGTTATGCCTGAAGAGAGTGGCCCAGCAGACCTGTCGCTTATGGTCGACATACTTTTCCCGGTGCTACATGGGCCCTTTGGCGAGGACGGAACCGTTCAGGGGGCGGCTGAGCTCGCCGGGGTGCCTTATGTGGGATCGGGCGTGCTCGGCTCGGCCCTCGCAATGGACAAGAACGCGGCCAAACGCCTAATGCGCGAGCGCGGGCTTCCCATTCCGAAATTTCTAAGCTTAACCTTTGGCGATGCACCGTCTTTTAAAGACGTCATCGCGGAACTTGGCCGGCCGGTCTTCGTGAAGCCGGCGCGCCTCGGCTCCTCGGTCGGAGTTGGCAAAGCGGGGACCGAAGAAGAGTTCGCGAAAGCAGTCGCCGAAGCCTTCCGGCATGACCACAAGATCCTCGTTGAGGAATTTGTGCGCGGACGCGAGATCGAATGCGGCGTGCTCGAAGCGGAGGACGGTTCCCTCCTCGTCTCAGTTCCGGGCGAGATCGTGCCCACCAACCGTCACGCCTTTTACAGCTACGAGGCCAAATATCTCGACAAGGACGGAGCGGAGATCAAGGTGCCCGCCGAGTTACCGCCCAGGATTGGCAAAGCGGTACGCGAACTTTCGTCTGAAGCCTTCCGGACGCTTTCATGCGAGGGCATGGCGCGCATCGATTTCTTCCTTCGTGAGGACGGCGAACTCTTGCTCAACGAGGTGAACACGCTTCCCGGCTTTACCAAGATCAGCATGTATCCCAAGGCCTTCGAGGCGAGCGGCGTCAGCTATTCGGAGCTCGTAGACCGCCTCGTTCGTCACGCGCTCGCGCGCGGTCGAAAAGGAGTGGGCTAATTTCGTGCCCAGGATATCCCATAGCGGAATTCGAACTCTGCGCAGAGGCACCCGCCCGGCGCGAAGCTTGAGCACGGCTGAACGCTTTCGCCACCACCTTTCGCAGGAAAGTCACTGGCGGATGCTCTGAAAAGCCGCAAGTGCGCGTTGCCGAGCTTCTCCATGCTCCACGATCGGCGGCGGATAAGACGTCTTCGGGGGATCGAACAGCAGCTCGTCGCCGGGGTCTGCGGCCGATCGGTGGACGAGCTCGGCGGGGACGGACGCAAGCTCGGGGACGAACTGCTTGGCGTAACGTGCTTGCGGGTCGAATTTCTGTCCCTGCAACACGGGATTGAACACCCGGAAGAAAGGAGCCGCATCCGCTCCTGAGCCCGCCACCCATTGCCAGCTTGCGGGGTTGTTTGCCGGGTCGGCATCGACGAGCGTGTCCCAGAACCAGCGCTCGCCTTCCCGCCAATCAATGAGGAGATGCTTGATGAGGAAAGACGCCGTCACCATGCGCACGCGGTTATGCATCCACCCCGTCGACCAAAGCTGGCGCATGCCCGCATCGACGAGCGGATACCCCGTGAGTCCACGCTGCCAGGCGCGCAGGGCGCGCGGATCGCGGCGCCAGGGCATGCGGTCGAAACGCGCGTTGAAGTTCTCGCTCGCCAATGCAGGGTTATGAAACAAGAGATGGTAGCTGAACTCGCGCCAGCCGAGCTCGGCCAGAAACTTGTCGAGATCGCGTTGGCTCGCTTGGGAAGCGCCGCTCGACACAGCCGTCGCGGCCGCGTGCCATACTTGCCGCGGCGATAGATTGCCGAAGCGCAAATAAGGTGAGAGGCGTGACGTCGAGGGCTTGTCGGGACGGTCTCGATCGCGTGCGTATCCGCCGAGCCCATCTTCGATGAAAGCCGTGAGCCGGGCCTGGCCCGCCGTCTCGCCGCGGGTCCACGCCTTCCTTAAGCCTCCCGCCCAGTCCGGCGCATGCGGCTCGAGCTTGAGGCTTGCGAGCGTGCAGAGGAGCCCATTGAGAGTCTCGGGAAGGGCGTGCCTGCTCAGCCCCCCGGGTGCCGGCAGCGGCGCTGCGGGATCGCCCACCGCTCTTGCCGCACGCCAGAAAGGGGTGAAGACCCGAAAGGGTTCGCCGGACGAGGTCTCGAGCGTCCACGGTTCGTGCAGAAGATTCGCGCCGAAGCTTTCGACGGTGACGCCGCGTGCCGTCAACGCCGCCTCGAGCTTCGCATCGATCGCGCGGCTCGCGCCGTCATAGCGCCGGTTCCTGAAGAGGGAGCTCGCGCCTGTCTCGATGGCGAGACGCTCGAGAAGCTGCGCCGACGCGCCGCGCATGATGACGAGCTCGCCACCGAGATGACGAAGCGAAGCCTGAAGGTCTTCGAGCGCGCCGTGAAGCCACCATTTGGCGGCGCCCCCAAGCGACCGCAAGCCGTCGCTCTCCTCGTCTTCCACATAAGCGCAGATGAGGGGCGCCCCGCTCGCGACGGCTGCGTCGAGGGCCGGATTGTCGGCCAGCCGCAGATCATCGCGAAACCAGACGATCGCGGGAGGAGGGGCAGATTGCCTTGCCGTGCGCGACCTCATTTCAAGAGAGCCGCGCGGTCATGGGGTGCCTCCACTACGTCGAAGAAAATAATCCCGAGCGGTCGCGCTGCAAAGCGTTCGGCGAGTTCAACGGCCAAAACCTCGAATGAGTTTCGTGTGGGTCGGCCGAGCCGACGCCACTTTTTCGCACTACGGCGACAGTCATTCGGTCACACGAGGACAGGTATCGCCGGCTCTTCCTTGGCCTCGAAGACGCGGCGATAGCGGGCGATCTCGTCCTTTGGGCCCATGGCTTTCGTCGCATTGTCGGAGAGCTTGACCGCCGGCCGCCCGTTCACCGCCTTCACCTTGCAGACGATCGAGATCGGGTCGAGGACGCCGTCATCGGCGAGGCCGCGGAAATCGTTGGTGAGCAGCGTTCCCCAGCCATAGCCGAGCCGCATGCGGCCGAGGAAGTGGCGGTGCACCATCTCGATGGCATCGACATCGAGCGCATCCGAAAAGATGGCGAGCTTGTTCCTGGGGTCCTGTCCGCGCGAGCGCCACCAGGCAATGGCTTCCTCGCCGCCGGCGACCGGCTCCTTCGAATCGATGCGGATGCCGGTCCAGCGGGACACCCAATCGGGCGCGTGGCGCAGGAACCCCGTCGTGCCGAAAGTATCCGGCAGGATAACGAGAAGATTGCCGTCGTAATCCTCCTGCCAGTCGCGCAGCACATCGTAAGGGGCGTTGGCGAGTGCCTCATCGTCCTTGGCGAGCGCCGCGTAGACCATCGGCAGCTCATGCGCGTTGGTGCCGACAGCCTCGACCTCGCGCCGGAGCGCGATGAGGCAATTCGAGGTGCCGAGAAAGCTCGGACCCAACCCTTCCATCATGGCCTGCACGCACCAATCCTGCCACAGGAAGCCATGGCGCCGGCGCGTGCCGAAATCGGCGATGCTCGGCCGACCGAGCGCGCGCAACCGCTCGATCTTCTCCCAGACGCGGGTCATGGCGCGCGCATACAGCACCTGGAGCTCGAAGCGCCCCATGCCGTCGAGCACGGCGCGTGAGCGCAGCTCGTTGAGGATGGCGAGCGCGGGGATTTCCCACATCGTCGTCTCGATCCAGGGTCCCTCGAACACGAGCTCGTATTGGCCGGCACGCTTTTCCAGCTGATAGGGTGGAAAGCGGAAGCGCTCGAGCCATTCCATGAAATCGGGCGCGAACATCTGCCGTTTGCCGTAGAAGGTGTTGCCGCGCAGCCAGGTCGATTCGCCCCGCGAGAGCGAAAGCCCGCGCACATGATCGAGCTGCTCGCGCAACGCGCCCTCGTCCACGAGGTCGCCGAGCCGCACGCGTTGCGTGCGGTTGATGATGCCAAAGGTGACCTGCGTTTCCTTGTGTCGACGAAAGATCGTCTGCGCCATCAAAAGCTTGTAGAAATCCGTGTCGAGCACGGAGCGCACGATCGGATCGATCCGCCATTGGTGGTTATAGACGCGGGTGGCGATGTCGGTCATGGGCGCTCAATGTTGGCGGTTATCGCGGCGGCGAAATACGAAGTCAGCGATAATAACTGCAAGCTAGTCACGCCGCCATCCGACGGTAAGCGCCCGGGCCCTGCTGCGTCGCAGTTTTTTTATGACCCGGCACTTTGATCTCTTGAAAATGGTAAGGATATTCCTTACCCTATAGTCGGATTTTCGATAAGGCTGAAAACGCATGATTTCCAGCAAAATTACGAGCAAGGCGCAGACCACTATCCCTCAGGCGGTGCGTAAAGTGCTCGGGCTTCGTAATGGGGATGAGATCGTTTACGTGATCGAAAACGGGCGCGTGATCATGTCTAAAGCGGAGGCAAGCCCCGCCGTGGATGATCCGTTTGCGACATTCGAGGAGTGGGATTCAGAGGCGGATCGTAAGGCCTATGCGGATTTTTGAGCAGGGCCAAATCGTCCGCGTTCCTTTCCCTTACACCGACAAAACCACCAGGCAACATCGACCGGCTCTCGTTATATCGAGAACGGCGGTCGGGGACCGGCAAACGCTTCTTTGGGTCGTGATGATCACCAGCGCCGAGAATCGAGGTTGGCCCGGCGACCATGATATTGGGCCTGCCTACAGGGACATCGGTCTACCAGCGCGTTCTGTCATCCGCACATCCAAAATTGCAACTGTCGAGATGCGCCATGCCGAGCCCGTCGGCAAAATCAGCTCCACGCTTCTTGAGCGCGTAGCCCAGAC
>JAFBAS010000021.1 GCA_019247605.1 Hyphomicrobiales bacterium | reverse complement strand
CGGGATGGGTGAAGATGGCGGCAATATCCTTCTGGACATGAACTTCCTCTATCCGCCTTCCTGTTCGCTCAATGATCGGTGGATATGTCCACTGTGCCCTCCCGAAAACAAGCTTCCTTTCCGGGTTGAGGCGGGTGAGGTCAACTTGATGCCCCATGCGCCCCGGACTTCGTTCCTCCAAGCGGACGAGGCGAACTAGGTGTTTAATCCCGGGCTTTGATGGTGCCCCGTACGCATCAAAGATGCGCCATGGGAGAGATTCTACACGGGGGCGCCACTACGACAGAGGCGATCCCTCGAGCGATACAGCACAGTCCAGAGAGCCTGAGGGCGTCAGGCCAGCCGCGCGAGTTCGAATTTCGCGACATCGCGTAACAGCCCGATAAAGGCCTCGACCTGATGAGCGGCGGTGAGGCGACCCTTCTCGGCGGTGGCGAGCGAGGCATCGCCCACCGCGCCTTGCGGGTTGAGATCGGGCGCGATCCAGCCGAAGGCCTGGAGGCCGGTCGGGCGCAAGAATTGGAACTCCTTCTCCATCGCTTGCGCCGACGAGACGAAATTCTGCACCTTTTCCGGGCGCACGAGATCGGGGCGGAAATGCAGCATGAGCGAGGTCTCGACGTCGCCGGCATGGATGCCGTGCACGCCTTCGGCGGCGGTGAAGAGCCCGTCGGGCTTGCCGAAGCGGCTCCACGCCGTGTGGACCGCGAGCATCTCGCATTTGACGCGCAACTCGCGGGTGACGACGCCGAGAAGATCGGAATTGCCGCCATGCGAGTTCACGATCACGAGCTTGCGAAGCCCGGCGCGCGCCACCGATTCTCCGATCTCGACCCAGGCGCGAAGAGACGTTTCGGCCGTGAGCGTCAGCGTGCCGGGCGAGCGTAGATGTTCGTTCGATTTGCCGACGGCCTGGATGGGCAGGATGAGGATCGAAAGCTCCGGCGGAAGGCGCTTCACGAGCTCGTCGAGCATGCCCTGATTGATCGCCATGTCGGTCGCGACCGAAAGATGAGGGCCGTGCTGTTCGATGGCGGCGATGGGCAAAACCGCGATGGTCCGCCCAGGATCGAGCGTCTCGAATTCCTTGGTGGTGAGGTCGGTCCAATAGAGCTTTCGCATCCTATTCCTCTTGCATCTGCGCCTCTCTTAGAGCCGCACCATCGTCTCTCGCATTTTCGCGATGAACGCTTTGCGTTTCGCCTCGTCGGCGCGGTTCATCCCGTAAAGGGCGTGAAATTGCGCGCGCGCCGTCACCACCGCGCAACGAGGCAAATAGCGCGTGACGAGTTTACGCGGCGCGTCCCCCATTCCAAGGGCGCTCAGGCGGCCCCGCCCATATGTCACGATCCCGACGACGACCTTCAGATTCGCGAGCAAAGGCTTAATGTGGGAAGGGTCCGACATGTCGAAGGAGACGCCAGGCAAGAGCACCTTGTCGAAAAACCCTTTGAGCATGGCGGGCGCGCCGAAGCACCAGGTCGGGAACTGCACGACGATCGCTTCGGCGTCGCGCAAGCGCGCCACATACGGCTCGAGACCGATCTGATTTCGTGAAGTGTCCTGATAACGCCGTCTTTCGTCGGCGCGCATCACCGGATCGAAGCCTTCCACGTAAAGGTCGCAAAGGTCGACCCTGTGGCCTCCTTCCTCCAGCCCTGCCAGCGCGGCGACACGGATCGCGGCGTGATAGCTCTCGGATAGAGGATGGCAATAAAGGTAGAGAATTCTCACGCGGCGCCCGTTATTTTACGAGGCTCAGATGGATGCGAGCGCGGTTTGAAGCTACGCATCTTGCCGGGATTGAGCAGGCCCATCGGATCGACCTCGTGCTTGAAGCCGAGCTGATCGGAATCCGCTTTCTTGTGCCGACTGCCGTCCTCGAGCGTAAAGACGTGAGGGTTCGCGATCGAGACGCCGTTCTCTTCGTGCAGCCGAATGATCTCGTTCAGCCGCTCGGGCGTGGTGTAGCGCACCACGGGCAAGGCGCTGCAGGTGACGCGGCCGCCGAAATGCTGGAACTCGCAATGGTAGAGCACCTCGTCACCGAACATCGCATGCATTTCCTTCAAGCTGTCGACGAGCCTGTCCGACGGGAAGAGGCATTGCAGATAGGTCGCCTTGCGATCGTGCTTGAGCACGTGCAGTGTGGTGTGGTTCCAGGTGTATTCGTAAAGCGGCGTCTTTCCCGGCTCTTCTTCCATCGCGGCCTCGTAGGTGACCTGGCCGCGTCCGCGCAAGAGTTCCTTGAAGCTTTGCACCCAGGGCTCGGCGATC
>JAFBAS010000151.1 GCA_019247605.1 Hyphomicrobiales bacterium | reverse complement strand
CATTCCGATCATCGTCCAGCTCTTCTACATCTATTTCGTTCTCCCGGATTTCGGCATCGCCCTCTCGGCCCTTCAGGCGGCGATCATCGGGCTTGGGATCGCCTACTCCGCCTATCAGGCGGAGAATTTCCGCGCCGGCATCGAGGCCATCGATCACGGGCAAGTCGAAGCCGCGCAATCAATCGGGATGGGCTGGTGGACGATCATGAAGCGGGTGCTTTTACCGCAAGCGGTAAAAATCGTGTTGCCGCCTTTCGGCAACATCGTCGTGATGATGCTGAAAGACTCCTCCCAGGCCTCGACCATCACGGTGGCCGAACTGTCGCTCGAGGGCAAACTGATCGCCGCTTCGACCTTCCAGAACACGAGCGTCTTCACGCTGGTCGCGAGCCTTTACCTCGTCATGAGCCTGCCGCTCATCTTTATCGTCGGCAGGCTCGAAAAGGCTTTTGGCCGGAGCTGAGGATCGATCATGTCGGCGATCGAGATCCGCGACATCCACAAGAGCTTCGGCGATCACCACGTGCTACGTGGCATTTCCGCGACCGTCGCCAAGGGCGAGGTCGTATGCATCATCGGCCCCTCGGGCTCCGGCAAATCCACGATCCTTCGATGCATCAACGGTCTCGAGAGCTATGACCGGGGCGAGATCCTGGTCGCTGGCCAAATTGTGGAGCGCGAGTCGCCCGGCATCCGAAAGGTGCGCATGGAAGTCGCCATGGTGTTCCAGCGCTTCAACCTCTTCCCGCACCGCACGGGCCTCGAGAACGTTATCGAGGGGCCGATCCACGTGAAAAAGGAAGACCGCGCCGGCGCCATCGAACGCGGTCGCTCGCTTCTTGGCCGTGTCGGGCTCGCCGAAAAGGAGCACGCCTATCCACCGAAGCTTTCCGGTGGGCAGCAGCAACGTGTCGCAATCGCCAGGGCGCTTGCCATGCAGCCTCAGGCCATCTTGTTCGACGAGCCGACCTCGGCGCTCGATCCCGAACTTGTCGGCGAGGTGCTTTCGGTGATGCGTTCACTTGCGGACGAAGGCATGACGATGGTCGTCGTCACCCATGAGATCAGCTTCGCGCGCGAAGTCGCCGACAGAGTGATCTTTATCGATGGCGGCCTGATCGTCGAGGAAGGGGCGGCAAAGTCCGTGCTCGGCGCGCCCCAACACCCGCGCACCCAGGATTTCCTGCGACGCATCCTCCATCCCATGTGAGAATCTGGGGAAGCGCGAGGTCAGGCGGGGTCAGGCCGTGTTCATTCCAGATGGAACTTCTCGAATTCGCGGTGCTCGGCCTTGATCCGACGCACGGTGCCCGTCGCCGAACGGTAGACCACCGTCTCGGTCTCGATCACGTCCTTGCTGAAACGCACGCCCGAAAGGAGCGCGCCGTCCGTGACGCCGGTCGCGGCGACGATCACATCGCCCGAGGCGAGGTCAAGGAGATTGTATTTGCGCTTGGGATTTTTGACGCCCATCGCGGCGGCGCGGGAACGCTTTTCAGGGGTATCGAGAATCAAGCGCCCCTGCATTTGGCCGCCCACGCAACGCAGCGCGCCTGCGGCGAGCACCCCTTCTGGCGCCGCACCGATCCCCATGTAGATGTCGATGCCGGTGTCCTCGGGCTTGCTGGTGAAGATCACCCCTGCCACATCGCCGTCCGTGATCAAGCGAATGCCGGCGCCGAGTGCACGCACGCGCGAGATCAACTCCGCATGACGGGGTCGATCGAGAACGAGCGCCGTGATCTCGTTCGGCGAGACGCCCTTCGCCTTGGCAAGGGTCCGGATATTGTCCTCGGGAGTCGCGTCGAGATCGACCGTGCCTTCCGGGTAGCCGGGTCCGATCGCGATCTTCTCCATGTAGACGTCGGGCGCGTTGAGCAATGTGCCGTGTTCCGCCATCGCCATCACGGCGATCGAGCCGGGCATATCCTTGGCGCACAGCGTCGTGCCCTCCAAGGGATCGACCGCGATGTCGACTCTCGGCCCCTTGCCGTTGCCGACCTTCTCGCCGATGAAAAGCATCGGGGCTTCGTCGCGCTCTCCTTCTCCAATCACCACGGTGCCGTCGATCTGCAGCTTGTTCAGCTCGCGGCGCATCGCATCGACCGCGGCCTGATCGGCGGCCTTCTCGTCGCCGCGACCACGCAAGCGGGCGGAAGCGACAGCGGCGCGTTCGGTGACGCGCACCAGCTCCAGGGTGAGGATGCGTTCGATGATCTTGTCGGATCGAACCGTGATGGCCTCGTTCATGAGATCTTCCTCGTGACGGAACGCTTTGATCGGGGCGATGCGGGCGCTACTCGCGCTCAATGCGGATCACCTGAGGCGGTTCGGCGATGTGCCCGTCCGCCGTCACCGCGTCAAGGGCGACGCGAATGGCGCTCTCGGCCGTCGCATAGGTGATCAGAACCACGGGGACCGCACTCTCGGCGCCGTTTTGGGTAGGCGACGCGGCGGCTTGGCGCGCCCTGCCCTTCTGCAGGATGCTTTCGAGCGAAATCTTCTGCTCGGCGAAGCGCGTGGCGATCGCGGCTGCCGCGCCAGGGTGATCATACACCGAAAGGCGCACGTAATAGCCGCCTTCATGGCGTTGCATGGGCGCGCGCATCGGCTCGGCGAGCGCATCGACAGGAAGCCCGAAGGGAGGCGCCAAGCGTCCGCGTGCGATATCGGTGATGTCGGCAACGACCGCCGAAGCCGTGGCTTCCCCCCCGGCCCCGGGTCCGACGAGCGTGATCTCTCGCACCGCGTCGGCATCGATTGTGACGGCATTTGTCACGCCCATCACCTCGGCAATGGCTGCGCCTTTCGCCACCATCGTCGGATGTACGCGCTGCTCCACCCCGTTCGACGTGCGCACCGCGACGCCAAGGAGTTTGATGCGGAAACCGAGCTCATCGGCCATGGCAAGATCGAGTGGGGTGATCGAGGCGATGCCCTCGACGTGGATGGCGTCGGCATCGATGCGCGTGCCGAAGGCGAGGCTCGTGAGGATCGCGAGCTTATGGGCGGTGTCGAAGCCACCGACATCGAAGGTCGGGTCTGCTTCCGCATAGCCGAGACGCTGTGCGTCCGCGAGAACCTCGGCGAAGGCGAGCTTCTCGGTTTCCATGCGGCTCAAGATGTAATTGCAGGTGCCGTTGAGGATGCCTTGGATTCGGGTGATCTCATTGCCTGAAAGCGCTTCGCGCAATGTCTTGATGATCGGAATGCCACCGGCAACCGCAGCCTCGAAAGCAAGGGGAACGCCTGATTTCTCGGCCGCTTTGGCGAGCTCGATTCCATGCTTCGCGAGCAAGGCCTTGTTGGCGGTCACCACGCCCTTGCCGGCCGCGATCGCGGCCCTGATCATCGCGTGCGACGGTCCGTCCTCTCCGCCGATGAGCTCGACGACGAGGTCGATCTGGGGCGCGCCGGCAAGCTCGACCGGATCGTCGAACCATTCGATGCCGTCAAGGTCGATGCCGCGATCACGCGATCGTTCTCGTGCGGACACCGCCGCGAGGACGATCTTTCGCCCGGCGATCCGCGAAAGCGCCATGCGCCGTGTCGCCAGAATTCGCGCCGCGGCCGAACCGACGGTGCCGAGGCCGGCAATGCCGACGCGAAGAGGAGTTTTGTCTTGGGACATGAGGGATCAAGTGAAGTCGAGGCCGTGCTTGTGCCCGATGCCGGACTTCGAGGCAAGGCGCGATGAGTCAGGTTGAGGTCTGACGCAGGCGTGTCGCGCATTCGCTCAAGCTCGTCACTCCGAGAAGGCCTAATGTGCGGTCGATCTCCTCACGCAAAATGGAGAGCGCATGTTTCGCCCCCTCCTCGCCGCCGGCCGCCAGGCCGTAGAGCGTGGCGCGGCCGAGGAGCACGAGATGCGCACCGAGCCCAATCGCCTTCACGACGTCCGTGCCGCGCCGAAACCCGCCATCGACCATCACGCAAAGCCGGGCACCGACCGCCTGCGCGATGGCAGGCAACACCTCGATCGGCGAGACCGAACCGTCAAGCTGACGCGCGCCGTGATTCGAAACGACGATGCCATCGACGCCGGCGTCCGCGAGACGGCGGGCGTCGTCCACGTCGAGAACCCCCTTCACCACGAGCTTTCGCGGCCAGATGCTCTTCAGCCAGGCGATGTCCTTGAAGGTGATCGAGGGGTCCATTTGTTGCACCAGGAAGGCGCGCGTGCGGACCGGATTGGCGTTCCTGCCCGGCAAAAATTCGAGGATGTTTTCAAAAAGCGGCACGCCATTGGGCACGAGCACATCCCACATCCAGCGTGGATGTGCCAGAACATCGAGCTTGCTCGAGAGTTGCAATCGTCCCGGACGAATATAATGGCGCCTGTCCCATTCGCGATTGCCGAAGACGACCGTGTCCGTGGTGAGCACGAGCGCTTCGCAACCCGCGCCCGCCGCCCGGGCCACGATGGCCTCGGTCACGGCGCGATCCTTGAGCATGTAGAGCTGCATCCAATGCCGTCCGCCCGCGCCTTCGGCCACGGTCTCGAGCCTGAGCGTCGACACCGTGCTTTGAATGAAGGGAATGCCGAACGCAGCGGCGGCGCGCGCAAGCGCAAGATCGCCGCGGTGCGCGAAAAGACCACTGGATCCGGTCGGGGCTATGGCGAGCGGCAACGGCAATTTTCCGCCGAAAACTTCAACAGAGAGGTCGCGCCGCGACACATCGGTGAGCGTTTTCGAGATGAAGGCGACGCGCTCGAAGGCATTCCGATTGCGCCGCAGCGTGACCTCATCTTCGGCACCACCCTCCAGATATTCACGCACGAACGCGGGTAAACGGCGCCGTGCCATGGCACGCAGCTCCTCGATGGTGATGGCCCTGCGAAAATCGCGGCCCGAATGGAATCGACGCTGCATGCTTCCTCTCTGGTCCGACCGAGCCGTGTTCGGGGAGCAGTCCGGCTTTTCGTAATCGGATGCGATGCTATGGTGGTGGGCGTCAACCGGTTTCGAGAAAACCGAGCGAAACCCTTCGAGCACCATGCAATTATCTCCCGTGTTGCCCATTTTCCCCTCACGCACTGGGTGTTTTCCGTGAGCGACGGCCGGCCGCATACACGCTCGGGAATGGTCGCCGTGCTCGCCACCATGCTCGACCGGCGCTCGATGTCTTTTCGCGCGCGAGTCTATCGACGGATCGAGGCGGCGCTCGTCATAATCGGACTTCTCGCCATGGTCGTCATGACTGTGACGAGCCTTGCCGAGACCACCCGTCAACTCGCCTCTTCGGTGCTCATCGGTGTGATGGTGCTTTTCGTGCTCGATGCCGCGGTGCGGATCGTGCTCAGCCACGCAATTTCGGCTCACGAGCGGCTCGAGACGGAAGACGGAGAAAGCGGGCGATGGGTCGGCACGGCCTGGGGAGCGCTCGACGTTCTCTCGGTTCTGCCAATGGCGATCGCGGCGCCTTTTTATTGGACGCCCGCGGGAGCCCCTCTGCTCGCCTCGCTCTGGCTCCTGCGCTTCGTGCGCTATTCACGGGGCGGGCGGATATTGTCGACCGTCATCCTTCGAGAGCGCGAGCCGATCCTCGGCGTGCTCTTGCTCTTCGCCATGGTCCTCACCGGTGGCGCGGTCCTCGGTTACCTTGCAGAGCGAAACGCCCAGCCCGCGGTTTTCACCAGCCTCGGAACCTCTCTTTGGTGGGCGATCACCACGCTCACAACGACCGGGTATGGTGACATGGTGCCCGTCACCCCCCTTGGGCGCATGGTCGGAGGCGCCGTCATGATCGGTGGCCTCGGCACGATCAGTCTCCTCGCCGGTATTCTCGCCACCGGTTTCGCGGCCGAACTCAAGCGCACCGAATTCCTGCGAAGCTGGGACATGATCTCGAAGGTCTCCTTTTTCGAGGACGCCGGCGCGGCGACGATCGCCGATGTCGCCTCTCTCCTTCGGCCGCGCGATTTCCCGGCCCGCTCCGTCGTCACGAGACGCGGACAGCCCGGGGATTGCATGTATTTCATCGTTGATGGCGAAGTTGAGATTCTGATCGAGCCGAGGCCGGTTCGCCTCGGGCCTGGCGCTTTTTTCGGCGAGATCGCGATCTTGACCGGCGCGCCGCGCAACGCGACCGTAATCACCACGAAAGTGACTCAGCTTCTCACTCTCGACATCGCCGATTTTCGAGCGCTCGCCGCGAGCCGCCCCGAGCTCACCGACCTCATCCGCAAGGAAGCAGAGCGTCGTTTGGGTCAAGCGCCCTCACAAGAAACGGATACGTCCAACCCCGGCGAGAAGAGCTGATCCTTGCGGCGTTGCGGAGCGGCAAACCCTTTTTTTGCCGAGACGATCGAGGGAACTTCTTGCCCGGCGCGGCGTAGACGTGCGCCGGTGGGTTGGGAGAACAAATCCGTACCGCCGTGGTTCAAACCGCGTTGCCGTTCCGCGGCGCGGAGGGGATTGCGTTAACACGCATCGGAACGGCCTCAGGGAGGCTTTGATGCGTGCGTTCGTTGTGCTTTGTTTCCTGAGTGTCACGGTCCCCGCGAGGGCTCATGAACTGTGGGCTAACGGCGCGCCCGTTCCCGATTGGGTCAAGAAATCCTGCTGTGGCCCGGAAGACGTGCACCATCTGACTGGGCGGCAGGTCCATGCTCTCGCCGACGGATGGCATGTCGACGGATATTCTCAGGTGCTCGCCTACGGTCGAGAGTTGCCCTCCCAGGACGGCGACTATTGGATTTTTTACAAAAACTATCCTGATGGGTCACAGACACCTGTCTATTGCTTCTTCGCGCCGGAGCAATCCTACTGAATTGCGAGGGCCGAGCAACGCGGCCCGGCTCGTGCGCGGCGCGGGCCAGTGCCATCTCTACGATTTCCGAAACAGCACGCGAGGGCAAAGTAGCTCCTCGCGGCTTTGCGTGGGCGCGCTCGGTGTCGTTAACCGCGCTTGCCGCAAGACATTGACCTTTTCGGACGCGCCCCCCTAACGTCCCGGCCCGGGCGGGTGGCTTGCTTATCGCGGCAATCCAAGGTCCGGAGGGCCGCATGTTCGTTCCGAAGCGCTCGGGTTTGCGCTACCGTATCGATCGAGGCGACTACCTTGGGGTGATCTGGCTTTCGCTGGGCTCCGTCGCCGTGACCGAAATCGCGGCACGCGCAAGCCCGGATGCGGTCGTCCTCGATCTCCAGCACGGATTATGGGAGCGTCAAACCGTCGAGGCGGCGATCGGCGCCGTGCCACCTGAAATTCCGGTCCTCGTGCGTGTCGCCGAAAACAGCCCCTTTGCCATCGGACAGGCGCTGGATGCGGGCGCCGAGGGTGTGATCGTGCCGCTCATCGAGAGCCGAAACCAGGCGATGCGCGCCGTCAAGGCCGCGCGCTACCCGCCCCGCGGCGAGCGCTCCGGAGGGGGAGCGCGTCCTCTGGCCGATTACGTCGAGTACCATGCGGCCGCCGAACGCGGCATCATCGTCGCCGTAATGGTCGAGACCGCAAAGGGCCTCAAGAATGCCAAGAAGATCGCCGCGACCGAAGGCGTCGACCTCGTCTTCATCGGCACTGGCGACCTCGCCCTTTCGCTCGGCACATTTCCGCAAATGGAGGCACGCCTCGAGGATGCCTGCCGCGATATCCTCGCCGCCTGCCGTTCTCGTTGGACGCCTTGCGGCATCTTCACGACCTCGGCGGATGGCGCCGCAAAGCGGCGCGCGCAAGGCTATCGCCTCACCGTGGTCGCCGACGACATCGGCCTGATCGGGCGCGGTCTGGCGGCCGCGACCAGCGCGTTCGCGGCGCGCGATGAAAAACGGATCGAGGCGCGCAGCTCTGCGCCCGATGCCCGCCTCGCCGAGCGCGGATGAGGCTTTAAGCGCGGCAAACGAGACCGGCAGTTGAGAAGCGCCGTCGCACCAAGCTAGGATGAACTTCGGAGGAAAACATCATGACCACGGCAGTACTTGAAAAACTCGCGAAGCAGATCGTGAAGCGAAAGATCCGCGTCGTGGATCTGACGCAAACGCTGCGGCCTTCGACGCCGGTGATCCAGCTTCCGCCCATGTTCGCTCAGTCAAATCCCTTCTCGATCTCGCCGATTTCGCGCTATGACGACAAGGGCCCGGCCTGGTATTGGAACAATATCTCCTGCGGCGAGCATACCGGAACGCATTTCGATGCGCCGATCCACTGGGTGTCGGGCAAAGACTATCGGGACGGGGCAACCGACACGATCGACGTGCAGCGTTTCGTCGCCCCCGCCTGCGTCATCGATTGCTCGAAAGAGGCGGCGAACGACGAAAAGTTTTTGGTGACGCCAAAGCACATCCTGGCCTGGGAAAAGAAGCACGGAAAAATCCCGAAGGGCCATTGGGTATTGATGCGCACCGACTGGTCGAAGCGAACCGATCCTTCAGCGTTCCTCAACATGAAGGAAGACGGGCCGCACGTGCCCGGCCCGAACGTCGATGCCATGCGCTTCCTCACGCAAGAGCGCGATGTGAACGGCTGGGGTGTCGAGGCGGTCGGCACCGATGCGGGCCAGGCCCATACATTCGAGCCACCGTTTCCGGCGCACAACCTCATGCACGGTGCAAATCGCTTTGGGCTCGCGAGCCTTTGCAATCTCGATCAATTGCCGCCGACGGGGGCGGTGATCTTCGCGGCCCCGCTCAAGATCGAGAATGGCTCCGGAAGCCCGTTGCGCGTGCTGGCTCTGGTTGCGGAAGAATAGCGACCACGAGCTGCGGCCAGCCGCAGTGCATGACCATGCTCGAGCCTGGCATCCACCCGAAGGCCGAGGAGGGATGTTGCGGTGAAGGGCGGGTTCCCGCATTCCTCCTTTACTCCCCTGCGCCGGTTTGGTATCGAGCCGGTCTTCCGGGACGGTGATGCCGAGCCTGAAGGGCGCATAGCTCAGTTGGTAGAGCAGCTGACTCTTAATCAGCGGGTCCAAGGTTCGAATCCTTGTGCGCCCACCATATAAATCGCAGAAATCACGAGACAGTCGGCAAAGGGCCTGAACGCCTTCGCTGCTCTCGCTTCAGGATTCGCTTTGGAATAACTTGGGCCTAAACGGTCATCAAGGAGGTAATTTATGCTGGTGGGGCACCTCGCCTTGGTAGTTGCCGCACTGTTCACAGGTGCGGCGGGCTACATCAACGTCGCTGAACAGCCCGCCCGATTGGGGTTGGACGACCAGGCCCTGCTCATAGAATGGAAGCCGTCGTATAACGCGGGCTGTCAATGCAGGCACCGTTGGCAATCGTCGGATTTGTGCTTGGCCTCATTGCGTGGTGGCAGTCGGGCCAGTGGCTTTGGGGGGTCGGGGCCGTTCTTATGGGAGCGAACTGGCCTTACACAATGCTTTGCATACTGCCGACGAACAATCGGCTAATGGCGATAAATCCCGCTGACGCTAACCCGACTACCCGGGCGACGATCCAAAATTGGGGAAAGCTTCACGCGGGCCGGAGCGCGCTTGGCGCTCTCGCCGTTTTATCATTCCTGGCGGCGCTCCACTCATAGGGGAACGGCAAAACCATTCCGGGTCAGCCACCGGGCGCAGACAGCCCTTACGCCATGGCAGCACGTCCCACGCAGATGCGCCCCTGAACTCTTTTCCTAATCTAGCCGATCACGCTGACTTACCGAGCGGTTTGCACTTCTCCACGATGTAGTTGATCAACAGCTTGGTCTTGGCATCCCCGGGTCGAGCGCTTCGCACCAATCGCTCGCCCTCTCCGAAAACGGTTGCGCGCGGACGATGAGTGCGGTCGGCCGACACGCTGGAGGCGCGGTTCGGGCTGGCGCGGAAAACGGCGAGCTCGGCGCGCAGTCGCTACGCAGTCCGGTTGTCAACGAAGTTGCCAGGCGCTCGCTCGACCATCTTGCGACGCGCGCCGCCGAAGATGAGGTCCCCGGCTCGCGGCTCCAGGCGTTCTTCCCGGACGTCACAGTGACGAAGATCATTGCTGCGCCGCAGGCGGACGATCTTCGTGAACAATTCGCTCGACGCTTCTCGTCTCGGTCACCTGCGGTTGTTGTTTGGTGATCGTCTCCTCGAAGTAACGGCAGGTATTCGCTCCGCAATGGTAACTCGTATGACTCGTGAGAGATTGGTGATCGAAAATCCGCACCTGGCCCGGCTTCTCGTCGGCGTTGACGACGACGTTGATGCCTGAGATGAGCCTGTTCTTGTCATCGAAAATATCGACGTTCGTGGCGCCGGCCGCCTTCGGAACGAGGGTCGCCGTCCTGTCGGTCGTCAAGACGATGTCGACGACTTCGGGGTCGGTAATGTGAATTGTGCTGAAGGGGCGCGAAACATGGATCGTGTTCGAATATCCTTGCGTCAAGCTGACGACCTGCGTGGGCTGCGGAACGAGGGTGACGGCCGCGAGCTCCTCGGCTTGGACAAAGCCCGAATTTGCCGTCAGGAAGGCACCCATGAAGATGCCCAAGGTGTATCGCTCTCGCTGTTTCATGATCATCCGCCGATAAGAATTCTTTCAGGGCCGTGGGCTCCGCTCGAGGCTTGTCTGGCTCACCTCGGCCGAGCAGGGAAGAATGGGCAGGAGCCGTATATGAGCACTCAATTCAGCGAAACGACTTAGAGAAGTCGGAAGAACTTTCGCAAAACTTTCGATCCTTGAGCTCGTGCACAACGATTCTTGCCCAAACGATCATGCGCTTTATCCGCATACCACAGATTTAAGTAAAAGGCCTCAGATCGAAGCAATTACCTTCGATAATTGTTCACCATGAACCTGAATTCTACTTTGCTCGAGATTGACTTCGGGTGCGGCCAGAACCCTGATGCATGACGCAATTTCAGGCGCCCGAAGAAAGCCGCACATCCAAATCGCGGCGCGGGGCGAGGACAGGGGTCTGGCGTGGCGGCAATCGACGCGTCTTCCGTTCGTCTCGCGCGATCTCGCGCACAGTCCGCGTCGCATGCGGGCGTCGATTTCCCGGCGCATGAGCGGACGCGTTTCGACGAAGCCATCGAACCACGCTCCCCGACCGGCGTGAGTGCCGCGGCCCCGACGCTTTCTTGCATGGAGACCGCGCCATGCTGAAATTTCTCGTGCGTCACGCGCCGATTTCAAGCCGCAACCAGGCTTCGAAGATCCGGCGCCGAATTGCCCGCGCGGCGATCGCCGGGATTGCAGCCGTCACCACGCTCGCGATCGGCGCGCCGTTTGCCGTCGCGCAGAATGCCCAAACTTGGCAGACCCAGGGCAAGCGTCCGCGCCACATCGTGGTGACGCTCAACAAATCACTCGTCTTCAACATCGGCCAACCTTTCTCGACCGTGATTGTCGGTCAACCCGATTACGCCGATGTGCTGCCGATGACGGACAATTCGATCTACATACAAGCCAAGAAGGTCGGCACCACCAACGTGTCCGTCTTTGCTCCCGACAAGCAGCGCCTGCTTGGCGTGCTCGACCTCGAGGTGGTGCCGGACACCGGCAACGTCGATGCGAAGATCCGGGCGAGCACGGGCAGCGCCGACATCCGGGTCTCGAGCTCGAACGGCCAAGTCGTGCTCAGCGGCGAGGCGGCCGATGCGGTCTCCGCTGAACGCGCCGTGACCGTCGCCAAGGGCCTGTCGCCGGATGCTCCGGTCGTGAACGCCATGAAAGTTTCTCCCTCGCAGCAGGTGATGCTCAAAGTGCGCTTTCTCGAAGCCAGCCGCGAAGCCGGCAATGCGCTCGGAGTGAACTGGTTCGTCTTCAACAACAAGGGCACGCGGGGTGTCGTCACGGGTCTCGGGTCGGCTTCGCAAGCACCCCGACCTTCTCTCAACGGCGTGAACCCGACCGGCACGGCCGCGACCGCAGGCGCCGGAGTTGCAGATCTGGCTGCCATCGGCACCCTTGCCGGAACCACCACCGCTCCGTTCGGCACGGCGCTCGCAAATCTTGTGAACAAAGGCGCCAGCATCGACGCGCTGATCAGCGCGCTCGAATCGAAAGGAGCGGTGCGCCGTCTTGCCGAGCCCGATCTCATAGCACTCTCGGGCGATTCGGCGAGCTTTCTCGCGGGCGGACAATTTCCGGTGCCGGTCGTTCAGCAAAGCTCCGGCACCGTGCCCACGATCACGGTCGACTACAAGAGCTTCGGCGTGCAACTCACCTTCATGCCGACCGTGCTCTCCAACGGCCTGATCAACCTTCGTCTCGCCCCTTCCGTCAGCGGGATCGATCCCACGAACTCGGTGGTGATTTCAGGCTTCTCGATCCCGGCGCTCACCACCCGTGAAGCGCGCACCACCGTCGAGCTGCGCGATGGCCAGAGCTTCGCGATCGCGGGACTCCTGCAATCGGACATCGTGGAAAACATCGACCAGCTTCCCTGGATCGGCTCCGTCCCCGTCCTGGGCGCTTTGTTCCGCAGCACCAGCTACCAGAAAAACGAAACCGATCTCGTCGTCATCGTCACGCCGCACCTCGTGAAGCCCGCGGCACCCGGTGATCATCTTGCGACGCCCTTCGACCAGCGGCAGCAAGGCAATGATGTCGACATTTTTGCTATGGGCCAGCTCGAGCGAAAGAAGAAATACACCGAGTATGTGTCGAGCGGCGGCGATCTCACGGGTCCTTACGGCCACATCCTCCAGTC
>JAFBAS010000132.1 GCA_019247605.1 Hyphomicrobiales bacterium | reverse complement strand
CCTCAACGAGGCGCATGGGCGCGTCACATTCGAGGATGTCGCGGGCGTCGACGAAGCAAAGGAGGACCTGCAGGAGATCGTCGAGTTCCTCAAGGACCCCCAGAAATTCCAGCGGCTCGGTGGGCGGATTCCGCGAGGCGTTCTTCTCGTCGGCTCGCCGGGGACCGGCAAGACGTTGATCGCGCGCGCCGTCGCGGGCGAAGCCAACGTTCCCTTCTTCACCATCTCGGGCTCGGATTTCGTCGAGATGTTCGTGGGTGTCGGCGCCTCGCGGGTGCGCGACATGTTCGACCAGGCGAAGAAGAACGCGCCTTGCATCATCTTCATCGACGAGATCGACGCGGTGGGCCGCCATCGCGGCGCCGGGCTCGGCGGCGGCAACGACGAGCGCGAGCAGACGCTCAATCAGTTGCTCGTCGAGATGGATGGCTTCGAGGCGAATGAAGGCATCATCATCATCGCGGCCACCAACCGGCCCGACGTGCTCGATCCGGCGCTCTTGCGGCCCGGTCGCTTCGATCGGCAGATCGTGGTGCCCGCGCCCGACGTGCTCGGCCGCGAGAAGATTTTGAAAGTGCATGTGCGCAAGGTGCCGCTTGCGCCCGATGTCGAGCTCAAGACGATCGCGCGCGGCACGCCGGGCTTCTCGGGCGCCGATTTGATGAACCTCGTGAACGAAGCGGCTTTGCTCGCCGCCCGTCGCGGAAGGCGCCTCGTCACCATGGCCGAGTTCGAGGACGCCAAGGACAAGGTCATGATGGGCGCCGAGCGCCGCAGCCTCGTGATGACAGAGGACGAGAAGCGGCTCACCGCCTATCACGAGGCAGGACACGCGCTTTTGGCGCTCAATGTGCCGGCGACCGATCCGGTGCACAAGGCGACGATCATCCCGCGCGGGCGCGCGCTCGGCATGGTCATGCAGCTTCCCGAGCGGGACAAATTGTCCATGAGCTATGAGCAGATGACTTCGCGCCTGACGATCATGATGGGCGGAAGGGTCGCCGAGGAGCTCGTCTTCGGCGCCGACAAGGTCACCTCAGGTGCCGCTTCCGACATCGAGCAGGCAACGCGCCTTGCCCGCATGATGGTCACGCGCTGGGGCTTCTCCAGCGAACTCGGCACGGTTGCCTATGGCGAGAACCAGGAAGAGGTGTTCCTCGGCTATTCCGTGTCGCGCCAGCAGAACATTTCCGAGGCCACGGCCCAGAAGATCGATGCGGAGATCCGGCGCCTGGTCGAGCGTGGTTATGCCGAAGCGACCCGCATTCTCACCGACAAGAAGGACGAGCTTGAAAACCTCGCCCAAGCGCTCCTCGAATTCGAGACGCTGACGGGTGAGGAAATTCGTGATCTCTTGGCGGGCAAGCGCCCGGTGCGCGAGCAACCGGAGGAGCCGAAGCCCCAGCGCGGCTCACCCGTGCCCCAGGCCGGCCGCGGCCGGCCTCGGCCGGAGCCCGACGCCGGTCTCGAGCCGCAGCCGCAAACCTGAAAGCCGCCTCATCGGCCTATGATCACGGAAGCGGCCGTGCGCCGCCTTTCCCAGCCTTGGCGCTCGAGTTCGGGCGTCTCGCATTCGAGCTGCGGGTAGCCGACGCACAAATAGCCGATGAGCTTCCAATCGGGAGGCGTGTCGAGGATCGCGGCAACTTTCTCAGGATCGAGGATCGAAACCCAGCCGACGCCGATGCCCTCCGCGCGCGCCGCGAGCCATAAGGTGTGGATCGCGATCACGCCCGAATATTCGATCATTTCCGGCATGGTCCGCCGTCCCAGGCCATGGCCTTGCGGCGTCGTCCTGTCGGCGAACACGGCAACCTGGGCGGGCGCATCCTCGAGGCCGGCAAGCTTGAGGCGCGCGTAAAGCCCTGCCCTCTCGGCTTCCTGGGCAAGCAGCGCTTGCGCGTTGCAGGCTTCGAAACAGGCGCGGATCGCGGCCCGTCTTTGTTCATCCTCGACGATGACGAAACGCCATGGTTCGCTCAATCCCACCGATGGCGCGAGAGAGGCGATGCCGAGAAGGCGGTTCAGGGTTCCGCTTGGAAGCGGCGCTCGACAAAAGCGCCTCACATCGCGGCGCCATCTGAAAAGATCAAGCAGGCTCGCGCGGAACGCCTCGTCGAACTCCGGGCCTCTCTTTTGCCGCGGCGAGGCGTCCTCGCTCATCGCGCGAGCTCCTTGAGCCCGAGCTTGATGAGCTGGGAGGCCACCGGGTTCTCGCCCGCGGTCTTGAGCGCTGCCGCGATTGCCGCGCTCGCCTGCGGCTGCCCATAACCGAGGTTGGTAAGGGCCGAGATCGCATCGGCGACGGGCTGCGGCACCCCCGTCTTGGCTTCGATCGCGCCGGCAAGCCGGGCCACCAGAGGATCGATGGGTGCGAAGGCCGGCGCCTTGTCCTTGAGCTCGGTGACGAGGCGCTCCGCGAGCCTTGCGCCGACGCCCGACGCGCGTTGAAGTTGCGACTTGTCGCGGCTTGCGACCGCTGTTGCGAGCTCGCCCGGATCGAGCGTCGACAAGATGGCGAGCGCGACCTTGGCGCCCACCCCCTGCACCGTCTGCAAAAGGCGGAACCATTCACGTTCCGCTTCATCGCGAAAGCCGAAAAGCCGGATCGCGTCTTCGCGTACTTGCGTCTCGATGAGAAGCGCGGCATCCATCCCTGCTTGCGGCAAGGCTTGCAGGCTGCGTGCCGAGCAGTGCACGAGGTAACCGACCCCATTCACGTCGAGGATGACGAAGTCCTCGCCATAACTGTCGACCTGCCCCCTCAGCTTTCCAATCATTGGATAGAACCCCTCCGACGCGTCGCACCCATCCATAGCGGATTTGGCGGTCGAAAGGCGAGCTTCACCGGCCTGTGCTCAGAGTTGGTTATAGGAGATTTCTTTTTTCCTTCACTTTTCACCTCTCACCCTTCCCGCTCTTCCCGAGAGCAGCAAGCGCACGGCGAAGGGCCTGGACATCCTCGATTGGGATCCCCGCGAGCTTTTCCGCCTCGAAAGCGCGCGCTCGCGTAACGATGCCGTGAAGGCGCGCGCGCCCTTCACCTGTGATGTCGATGACGCCTGGAGGGCGCATCGCGGCGAGCCCGTCGGCGAGAAGCGTTGCGACGGCATCCTCCGCGGTTGCCTGCCCGACGTAAGAAAGTCGCGACAGCGTTTCGATCGAGGAACCCGGATGGGCAGCGAGGCACGCGAGAATGCGGCTTTGATTGATCGTCAAACCTTCCGCCTCGCGGTGCCGTTCGAAGGCGGCCGAGAGCTGCTCATAGGCGCGAAACATGAGCGGCAGCAGAAAGTCATCGAGCGGATGCGGGTCGCCGGTTTCCACGAGCGTGCGGCGTGCGACATCGATTGCGGGATGGTCGACCGAGAGTCCGTAACGGCCATGCGCGAACACAAGCACTTCGCGATCGAAGCGGGCAAAACGATCGACACGACCGATCAAGATCACATGGTCCCCTCCGTCATGCTCCGCTTCGCGAACACATTCGAACTGCGCGGCGACATCCTTGAGAAGGGGCGCGCCACCGGCACCGGCGCGCCATTCCACCGTCTCGAATTTGTCGGAGCTCGAGCGCGCAAAACGGGTCGAGAGCGCCACCTGATCCGCCGAAAGCACGTTCACCGCAAAATGGGTGGCTTCGAGGAAGACAGGCAGACTCTGGCCTTTTGCTTCGAGTGACCACAGCACAAGGGGCGGGTCGAGCGAGACGGAGGTAAAGGAGTTCGCGGTGACGCCGACAATCTGGTCGCCGCTCTGCGCCGTGATGATGGCGACACCCGTCGCGAATTGCCCGAGCGCCCGGCGAAAAGCGCGCTGATCGTCACGCGGGTCACCCGCCTCGACGAGATGAGCGATCTCTTCCTTCAGCGTCATCGCCTCAGATGCCTCGCCTGGGCGACACGCGCCGCCGGCAAACCCCATGCTCTTTTTGCATCATTGACGAAGCCCCGCTTCGCGCAGGAGCGGAAGCACCTCGGCGATGAAAAAGGGAAGCTCCTCCTTGAAGTTCACGAAGGACACGGTCGTGCCCGCGTACCCTGCTTGATGCATGCGCACCATCTCCTCGGCGATGTGGTTCGGTGTGCCGATGAGGGGGTAGGTGCCGGCACCGGCCGCGAAGCGCTTGCGGTGCAGCCGGTAGGCCTCGGCCTCGTGCGAGCCGGAGAACTTCTCCTTCTGACCCATATAGTGATCGACGCTCGCCTGGTCCGCCATGGTCACCGCGAAGTGATGGTAATAGTCCTCGGCCTCTGTTTGGCTCGGCCGGCACACAACGTGGCAGGTGGTGAAGACTCCAACCTCGCGCCCCTGTGCCTTCGCGCGGGCGCGCATGTCGTCGATGTGCTCGCGGCCCTTGTCGATCTCGGTGAAGGTGGTGAAGAGGAAATCGGCGGCCTTGGCCGCGAAATCGCGCCCGGGCGGCGAGAACGCCGCATTCAGTGTGACGGGGCGAGGCTTTTGCAACGGCCGCGGTTTGCCCGAGACGTTCTTGAGCTTGTAGAATTTGCCATCGAAATCGAAGGGTTTCTCCTCGGTGTAGATGCGCGACATGATCTCGAACCATTCGAGCCCCTGCTCGTAGCGCTTGTCGATCAGGTCGAGCCCGAACATGGCGAACTCTTCGGGGTTCCAGCCGCACACGATGTTGAGGCCCGCGCGTCCGTTCGAGGCGTGATCGACCGTGGCGAGGGCTTTGGCCGCGAACACCGGATGCGCCATGGGGACGTGCACGGTCGAGAAGAGCGCGATGCGACGCGTGACGCCGGCAAGACCGGCCGCAAAGGTCAGGGTCTCGTAAGACCATTCTCGGTTGTTCACCTCGCCGCCGAACCCTTTCCAACGGGCGATGGGCAAGATGAACTCGATGCCGGCTTCATCCGCCATTTTTGCGACCGCGGCGATGTCGGGCCAGAGCGCGAGCCAGCGCTCAGGCACTCGGGTGAGCGCCAGTCCGCCATCGGCGTTGAGGGAAAAGATGCCGAGCTTGAAAGCGTTCGGGCCGTGCATCGGGTGCATGGGTGAGCTCATTGTGAAGCTTCAATCGGAGCGGGAATGCGGGTCGCGACGGCCGCAAAGGCAAAAAGATATCGCATCCTTCACGCGTGCTCCTGATCACGGACGGGAGAGGTTTTAAGCTTAAAATGGCTCGGGGGGTGCGCGCAATGCGACCGACCCCCGTCAACGCGCAAGCGCGTCGAGCCCTGCATCAGGACCCAGCGCGGCGCCGATTCGTTTCGCGAGATGGAGTTCCGATGTCGCGCTTGCGCCTGCTTCGCGCGACAGGGGAAAAGAACGAGAGCCTTCGTCCGTTGGTGGCTCAGGGCATGAGCTTCCAACTACCCTTCTCGAGCTTGACCATGACGCGCGAGCGCTCGTCAGTGCCGAAAGTCTTGCCGAGATGAAAATTATAAACCGCGTGGGTGCCGACGAGCTCCTTCGTCGAGGTCACGGCGTCTCGCATGGCGACGCGGAACTCCGGCGTGCCGGGCTTTGCTCCCGTGGCGAGCGCACGCTTCGCGGAATCGGCGATGATCAACCAAGTGTCGTAGCCGTAGGCGCCGAAGGCATCCGTCGAGGGCTCGCCGTTCACCTTCTTGTAGAGGGCGAGGAAATCCAGCGAGACCTTCTTGATCGGGTTCGAGTCGGGCAATTGATCGGCCACCACCATCGGGCCGGTCGGCGCGATCACGCCTTCGACCGCGGGGCCGCCCACGCGCACGAATTCGCTGTTGATGATCGCGTGCGTCGAGTATTCGGGCCCCGTGTAGCCTCGGTCGTAAAGCGCGATATGCGGCAAAGCGCCCGGCGTGCCGGAGCCGCCGGTGAGCACGGCGTCGGGGTGCGACGCCATGACTTTCAGGATTTGCGCCGTCACGCTCGTGTCGGCGCGCGCGTAGCGCTCGTTCGTCAGGATTTCGATGCCCGCGGGTTCCGCCGCCTTCTTGAGCGCGTTGTAGACGAGATCGCCCCAGACATCACTGAAGCCGATATAGGCGACCTTCTTGATCCCCGCTTTTTTCATCGCCTCGACATCGGCCTCGACCATCAGCAAAGGCTCCTGCGGCACCGTGACCGACCATTGCGCCCCTTCGCCGGGCACGACCACATTGGCCATGACGATGAAAGGCACCTTTTCCTCGGCAGCAACGGCGGCGGCCGCGAGCGAGGGCGGCCCTCCGGCCGAGCCGCAGAGGATGTCGACCTTGTCCTCCTCGATGAGCTTGCGGGCGGCGCGCGCCGCGGCCGAGGGATCGAAACCATCGTCGACCTGGATGTAGGTGAGCTTCTCGCCGGAGACCTCGCCGATCGCCGCATGCCCGGTCGCCATGCCTTTCGAATACGGGATGCCGATCGAGGAAGCGGCTCCCGTCATGGAGGTGATGAAGCCGATCTTGATCTCGGCATGCGCGCTTGGGGAAAGCGCAACCCCCAAACCCGCAGCCAGCAGGGTCGCGCCGATCCTCGTGCGCTGTTTCGCCATTCTGATCTCCCTGAATAGACGGAGCCGCCGACGCGACCCGTCATCTTTTTGTTTGTGGACGTTTCGATTTGGCTCTGCCGCGCGTTCCGTTTCCAGGTGCTGCTCTTCGTACGGCGGATCCACGCATTCCGCGCCCCTCAATATGGCGTGATAGCCTGTCGTCAACAGCTGGTGCCACAGGAGACGCTCGACGGGTCGGCCTTTCGGTTGCTGACGCCTTGCCACGCTCCTTTTCTCTGCTCAACAGAAACTTGCAAGCGAGCGTGATGTACCGGGGAATTTCGCGCCCCTTTGCATAGTAGGCAACCAAACGTCGGCTGATGCCGAGTTCGTCGGCGGCGCGATCAAAGGTCCACCCGACTCGCTCCATAAACCCTTTGAAGTCCTTTTGCGCTCATCGCTTCATCGGCCAGCCGCTCGATTGTCGAGGCCGAAAGATCGATGGACCCATCCTCGCCCCAGGCAATGTTCGAGCCCCCAGCACTGGCATGGGCCGTCCTGAACAGGTCGGTATCGTCACGGAGCGGATTGCGAAGGTTGGCGAGCGTCACTCGACACGGTCTCACCTGCCGAAAATGCCCTTGAGGAATTGCGCCATGGAGTTGCGCTTCTTCTTTCGGGCGAGCTCGTGCTCGTCCTTCACCCAGGCGACCTGGACGACCCGCCGTTCGCCGGCGAAAGGCGGATGGCCGTGCCAGGAATTGTCGGCGCGCAGGAAGGCGAACATGGTGCCCATGGTCGGCGGCACCTCGAGCTTGTAGGGCTCGAAACCGTCGGGACCGTAGAGGACGCGCAAGCGGCCCGCCCCGTCATCCTGCCAGGCGTCGTTCATGTAGACGAGAAGCGTCATCACCTTGGCGGTGCCATCCGTATGAGAGCGGCCGTCCTTGGCCTGGCTGATTTTGCGGATCGTCGTCAGGCGCGGATAAGGGTGGAGATCGAGCCCCATGCGCTCGGACATGACTTCGGAGAGCTCGGGGCTCTCGAGCTCGTCGATGAGCTGCTTGAACTTGCCGTGAAGCTCCACCTCGTCGACGGTGAGAAATCCGGGCTTCGTGATGTTCGGGAACTCGGCACGCAACTCCGGCACCGCCTCGGCATGGAGGACATTATCGACCAGCATGTGCGTATAGGGATCGCGCGACACCGTCGCGCGCCGGATCGCCTCGATGTCGATCACCGGGTCCCTGAAGGCGGCCGTGTAAGGAAAGCGCGACGTTGCGGCGCTCGATGCGGGTTGGGTCATGGCCATGGCGCAGGCCTCCTCTTTTTTGACGATGCGGACACCTGCCCGCCGATCTCAGCTATTCGGGCTCAGTCTCTCGTGCCGATGCTTTCATGCGCGGCTTTGAGCTTCGAGCCCATGAAGTGGCGCGCATTCTCCTTGAAGGCCGTGAAACGGTCCGTCACCCAGTTGAGCTGGATGGCGCGCCGCGGACCTTCGAACGGCAGATGGCCATGCCAGGACCGATCCGAGCGCTTGAAGACGAGCAACGTGCCCTCGATCGGCGAAATCTCCTTCACGTAATCGTCGATGTCGGTGCCGTTGCGCAACAGGCGCAGATTGCCGCCTTCCTTGTCCCAGGAGTTGTTGAGATAAATCAGGACGGTGATGATCTTCGTCTCCGAATCGGTGTGCATTCCCCCATCCCGCGCCCGCGTGAAGCCGCGAATCGTCGCCATCAAGGGCTTGCCCGCAAGCTCGACTTCGAACTTGTCGGCAATGATGTCGCGGAAGCGGTCCCCGTGAAATTCCTCGAGCATCGAGGCGAATGCACCTTTGAGATCGACAGCGCTCGGCGGGTGCAGGCCAGGACCCGGGAGCTCGGGGAAATCGGCGACCACCTTGGAAAATTGCTCGGGAAATACGAAGCGCTCGACCACCACATGCTCAAAAGGGTCCCGTTCGAGAGGGGTGGCCTGAAGCTTCTCGAAATCGAGGATCATGCGTGCCTTACCTCGGGCCGGATCGGAAGACCGCCCATGCCTTGAGATTCTGTCACAAACGGGGCGCTGCCGCCACTTCTTTGGACTTGCGGCGCCGTGAAGAGAAGCGCGGTCCATGGGCGCGCGAACACGCGATTGTCAAGCGGTGGAACTGGACCTTCCTCCCTTGGCCCTGATAAGGCGAAGTCGGGCTAGGCGGTCGGCGCGCCTTGAATCGGACGCTTCGAGGTGATTCACGCCACCTTCCCGCTACGACACGATATGAATTTGACGCTGGAATCGAACCCCTTCATCGCACCAATACCCGGAATGAAACAAGCGGGTTTCGCATCCAGGAACTTCGACGGGGCCGAACGTTCAGAATCGATCCCCAGGAGAGAGAAGCCCGATGCGCGCTTTGATGAAATCCCTCGGCGATATCTGGCGCCTCGCCATTCCCTATTTCACGACCCGTGATATCGGAGAGGCGCGCGTCTGGCCTTTCCCTCGCTATCGGGCACCGGAACGCTGGATCGGGCTTGCGATGCTCATTGCGGTCATTGTGATCGAGCTCGGCCAGGTCGCGATCAGCGTGCGGCTATCCTATTTCGGTCGAGACTGGTTCAATGCGATCCAGGAAAAGAACGCGGCGGAGTTCTGGAAGCAGCTCCTTTTGGTCTTCAGCCCCTTGGCTGCGATCGGCATCCTAAGCGCCATCCTGCAACTCGTCGTGCGCGCTTACCTTACGATACGCTGGCGTCGTTGGATGACCGAGAAGCTGATGACCACATGGCTCGGCGGCGCGGCCCATTACCGCATGCAGCTCACCGGCAGCTCGACGGACAATCCCGATCAGCGCATCTCCGAGGACATCGACGAGTTCACGACGACCACCTTCGCGCTAGGTCTCGGCATTCTCTCCAAGGCAACATCGCTCGTCTCCTTCTCTGTGATCTTGTGGACGCTCTCGGCGGGATTCACCTTTCCGGGCACCGAGATGCTAGTGCCGGGTTTCCTCTTTTGGATCGCGCTCATCTATGCCGTGCTCGCCACCGGGCTTACTCACTTGATCGGGCGCCCGCTCATCAGCCTCTATTTTCAGCAGCAGCGCTACGAGGCCGATTTCCGCTTCTCGCTCGCCCGCTTGCGCGAATATGGCGAGCAGGTTGCGCTTCTGGGCGGCGAGGAAACGGAGCATTTGAATCTGAGCCGGCGGTTCGGCGCGCTCATCGGCAACTTCCTCGCGATCGTCGATTGCCGAAAAAAGGTCGTCACCTTCACCGCTAGCTATGGGCAGGCCAACGTGGTTTTGCCGTTTATCTTCGTCGCGCCGTATTACTTCGCCGGCAAGGTCATGCTGGGGGTCATGACGCAAACGGCGGGTGCCTTCTCAAATGTGCAGGAAGCTCTCTCGTTCTTCATCGACAGTTACACCACGATTGCCAAATACAAGGCCGTGGTGGATCGTCTCACGGGCTTTGCGGTCTCCGCCGCAAAGGCGCGCGGGCTCAGCAGCGCGATACCGCATATCGAGGTCGTGACCGATGGTGGCAATGATCTCGCTATCCGGGATCTCGAAGTGGCGCTGCCGAAAGGCGGCACGGTGGTGCGTATCAAGGACGCCCATTTGCGTCAGGGAGAGAGCGTGCTCGTCAACGGCCCTTCCGGTGCGGGAAAATCGACGCTGTTTCGCGCCATCTCGGGCATTTGGCCGTTCGGGCGGGGCGCGATCAGGGTACCGAAGGGCGCGCGCGTGATGCTTCTGCCGCAGCGGCCCTACATGCCGATCGGTACTTTGCGCGCGGCGCTCACTTATCCGGCGCCCGCGGACACCTTCCCGGATGCGCTCGTGCGCTCCACCCTCGACGCGGTGCAAATGTCCGCCTTCGCCGATCAACTCGACGAGGAAGGGCATTGGGGCCAGACCCTGTCGCTCGGTGAGCAGCAGCGGCTTGCGCTCGGCCGCGCGCTCTTGGCGAAACCCGATTGGCTCTTCCTCGATGAGGCGACTTCCGCGCTCGACGAGCCCCTCGAAAAGGCGATGTACCGCCTCCTTCCGGAGAAGCTCCCGGGCGTGACGATTGTCTCGATCGGCCATCGCCACACGCTTCAGGCCTTCCACAAACGTCGCATCGAGCTGAAGCCCGCGGCGGACGGCGTGTCGGAGGTCGAAGATGTGCGGGTCGCGGACCTCGCGGCGGAATAGACGGCTGCTGTCTGATCTTTTACGATCACGAGTGGCCGATCGCTCCTGCCCTGACTTCGATTTGGAATTACACGCGGGCACGGTCGACGAACCTGAAATCGTTCTCTTGCGCCATTTGCGAGGTATTGACGAGAAAGCTGGACCGTCTCATTGACGATGTTCACCACGCTAGCCAGCGCCGTGCTGTCTTCGTCAACCGCGTGAGAAGCGGCACCAGGCCCTCAAATCACTCCCCGCTTTTCCGCCGGGAGGAGCGGTCTACCGGCATGCGGCTCGACACCGACATGATGTGCGCCCAAGCGCACGATCCCCTTGCGCACCGGGGACGAAAGCTTCGGGCCAAAGGGAGGTTTTTCGTCCACGCGGCCCACCGGCTCATGGAGACGAATGGGGCAGGCGGCAAGCTTGTCGTCGCGCTTTAGCTGTTAACTTCAACGAGGTCTTCCGTCTGGTTTGAACCGAGGAAACGGAGCCACGGTTGTTGTCGCTAGCTCCGGGGAGCTTTGATGAAACAATCCCAAGGCGCATAACACCTCCTGAGCAGGGCGGTCGAACGATCAAATGCCAGGCACAATAAGCTCTGGCATGAAAATTACTCGAGCGTTGGGGAAGAAGCATGGTTTCAGGTTCATATGCCGCCGCTCTTGTGGAGTGGAGGGAGATAATCGGACAAATCTATAGGGAAATTCGCGCCACGCATGAAGCCGATCCG
>JAFBAS010000069.1 GCA_019247605.1 Hyphomicrobiales bacterium | reverse complement strand
TGCTGCAGGCCGCGGCCTGGCAGCCTGTTCTCGCCGGTCGCTATCGATCTGCGACACAAACGGGTTTGGCCGGTTTCGACAGCCCCGCCACATGAAATGAAAAACCCGGGCCAATCAATGATGCGATGCTCTGGCCGCCTCGTAAATCACGCTCGGTGAAGCGGGCCTGCTCGCGACGCATCATGCCGGCGGCCGGCGAGGCTTCATCGTCCCGCCGGTCTGGCCGTCGAGGCTCTTCGCGACTGCCTCGAGGAAAAGGCGAAAAATGGATCATCTTGGAAGATGATCACGAAGGTGGGTAGACCTAGGAGGGCTCGCCCCACCTCGGCAGTGCGGCGCCAGTCGCCTGCTACGATTTGCCCGGCGCGCGGTAGAAGGTGGCCGCCTTGGACGCCTTTTTGGCCACGGCTTTGAACTCCGCCCCCGTCCAAGCCCTTGCCGTGGTCACGTTCGAAATTGCGCCAGCAGCCGCAGTCGCCAACAACGCGGCAATGATGGTCTCGGCGTCGTTCGCCTCAGAGATGAGCAAGAAATCAGAGTCACCGGTGGTAAAGTAGAAGCTCACAATCTTTCCGCCGGCTCCCTCTATCAGCTTGCGCACCGCAGGCTCTCGATCCTCGGGGGCGGCAACCAACCCCTTGGCGTATTCGTGAGTAAAACGTCCACGCGTTACTAGTCTAATCATGACTCCCTCCCTTTGTTTTTGGTGAATCCATCATACGATCTTACGAGCGATCCGCAATGCCGCGCGAATTGCTTTTGGAAATACGTCCCACAACCGCGCTGGGGCAGGTATTGGTACAACGTAAGACAGGACAGGAGCTTCTTGAAATATGTCTTTCCAAGCGTCTTGAGAACAACTACTGAAACGCAACAGGAATCATTGAGAGAGCAAGAATAATTGGCCACTCTGCTTGACGTTGAAGTTGCAGGGTTCGGGTGCGTGCATGCGAGGATAAAGTCGCAACGCCTCGACATCTCCGGAGCGGTCAGCCGACAACCTTGAAGCCTGTCGAGACGAGAGCGTGCCGCCATCGTTGCCGATCACTTTTTCGCAAACGTGGCAATGTACTCCCACAATTCGAAATCTAGATGCGCAACAACCATGCTTGCGCGTTGCTTTCATAAAATGAGAATCCTTCTCGCGCCCGCGTGGCGCATCGATGTCAGCGCCACATGCCGCGCATGCGTGCCGCCACATCCATTCTCGGCTCCTGGGAGGGCGAAGATTTCGGCGCGCGATCGATGGCGAGCGGCCAGGTTTTTCGCTCGAACAAGGAAAGTAGCGTAGTCGGTATGAAGCGCGTGCGCTGCGCGTAAACGTGACGATCGCCCAGGCTGTTCTGGTTGTGGGTGTAGAAGCGCTGAGGGACGATCAAATGCAGATCGTCCTTGGCGCGCGTCATGGCGACGTAAAGAAGCCTTCGCTCTTCGGCGAGCTCGGCCGCGCTCCGGGTTGCAAGGTCGGAGGGAATGCAGCCATCGACGCAGTTGAGCACGAAGACCGACTTCCACTCCTGACCTTTGGCGGAATGGATGGTCGAAAGGATGAGGTAATCCTCATCGAGCAAGGGGGAACCTGCCTTGTCGCTCGTGGCGTCGGGCGGATCGAGCGTAAGCTCGGTCAAGAACCGCTCGCGCGAAGCGTAGCTCGATGCGATCTCTTCGAGCTGGATGAGGTCTTCCTTGCGGATCTCGGCGTCGTCGTAGTGGCGTTCGAGGAGCGGCTCATACCAGGCGCGTGCGCGCGCGATTTCGGCCGGCCACGTGGAATTGCCGGCACCGAGATGGTCGACCACGTCGATCAGGTCGCGCCAATGGCTGCGTGCTCTCGCGGGCGGCTCGAAATCCGCCAACGCATCGAACGGTGATCGGCTTTCAGCGAGCCGATCCATCACGGCCTGCGCGGCTTTCGGCCCAATGCCCGGTAGTAGCAGGAGCACGCGAAAACCCGTGACACGATCGCGCGGGTTCTCGACGAAGCGCAGGAGAGCGAGGAGGTCCTTCACATGGGCGGCTTCGAGGAATTTCAGCCCACCGAATTTGACGAAGGGGATGTTGCGGCGCGTGAGCTCGAGCTCGAGAGTGCCGCTATGGTGGGAAGCGCGAAACAGCACGGCTTGCTCTTTGAGCTTTGCGCCCATTTCGCGGTTTTCGAGAACGCGCTCGACGACGTGGCGCGCTTGGCTCATCTCGTCATGAACCGTCACCAGGCTTGGGGGCTCGCCGTCCACGCGATCTGACCACAGGTCCTTGGTGAAACGTTCGCTCGAAAGCGCGATCGTGCCGTTTGCGGCCGCAAGGATCGGCTGCGTCGAGCGGTAGTTCTGGTCGAGCGTGACGATCCTTGCTTGCGGTTCGAAATGACCGGGAAAGTCAAGAATGTTGCGCACGGTGGCCGCGCGAAAGGAATAGATCGATTGCGCATCATCGCCGACGACGGTGAGTCCCGAGCCATCCGGCTTCATACGCAAGAGGATGGACGCCTGCAGGCGATTAGTGTCCTGATATTCGTCGACCATGACATGGTCGAAGCGCTGCGAGACCTCGGCGGCAAGTGAAGAACTCTCCATCATCTGCGCCCAATAGAGGAGGAGGTCGTCGTAATCGAGAACGTTCTGGCGCTGCTTGGCGTCGACATAGGCGCCGAACAATTCTTTCAACTCGTCCCCCCAGGCGGCACACCAGGGAAAATGGGAAGACACGATCTCCTCGATCGGCTGCTCGGAGTTCACGCAGCGCGAATAGATGGCAAGACAAGTGCCTTTCAACGGAAAGCGTTCTTGCGTCCGCGAAAAGCCGAGATCATGGCGCATCATGTTCATGAGATCCGCTGAATCATCGCGGTCGTGAATGGTGAAATCGCGCTCGATCCCGATCTGACCTGCTTGCTCGCGCAGGATGCGCGCGCCGATCCCGTGAAAAGTCCCCGCCCAGCTCAGGCTGCCGACGAATGCTTGCGCGCTGTCTCCGATCACGCGGCGCGCGATCCGTTCCACGCGACGGATCATCTCGGCGGCGGCACGGCGCGAGAAAGTCATCAACAGAATGCGCCGGGGATCGGCGCCATTGACGAGAAGATGCGCGACACGATGCGCAAGCGTGTCGGTCTTGCCCGAACCTGCGCCGGCAATGATCAAAAGGGGAGGCGCCCCCGCGCTCCCATCCCCCGTCACGCCATGTTCGACGGCCTGCCTTTGTCGCTGATTGAGACGATCGAGATAGGCGATGTTCATGGCCGCCGAATCGCATGGGTTCCGCAAGAAACCACATCACAATTCACGTTTCGTTCGCAAGTCTCGGAGGCAATTATATACTTGACACCACAGCACCGATTTTGTGTAGTTGATCCCTGAAGGAAACTACAGCCATGACCGACATATTTTCAGCCCCGCATTTCACCAACGACACCGAAGCCCGCAAGATGCTTGAGCGTATCCTGTGGCCCAATGGGCCCGTTTGCCCGCATTGCGGCGTTGTCGGTCATTCCTATGCGACCAAGCGCGAAGGCGTTTATCGCTGCGCCGAAACCAAGTGCCGCAAGGATTTTAGCGTCACCACGAAAACCGTCATGGAGCGCAGCCATATCCCCTTGCACAAGTGGCTTCAGGGCTTTCACCTGATGACTTCCAGCAAGAAAGGCGTCTCAGCCCACCAGCTCCACAGAATGCTAGCCGTGACCTACAAAACCGCTTGGTTCATGGCCCATCGTATCCGCGAGGCTATGCGGGCTGGCGGCCTCACACCTATGGGCGGTAGTGGAAAGGTCATCGAGGCCGATGAGACCTATATTGGTCGCCTAGAAGGCCAGAGGCCCGATAAGCGAAAGCACCCGACTCAGTATCGCAACACCATCCTCACTCTTGTGGAGCGCGGCGGGACCGCCCGCAGCTTCCACGTCGAGAGCGCGTCGATTGCGAATTTGCAGCCAATCATTCGCGCAAACCTAAGCCGCGAAGCGTCCCTCCACACCGATGAATGGGTTTCCTATCGCGCAATCGGCAAGGAATTCGCGGCCCACGAGACTGTCAATCACAAGGCCGAAGAATACGTCCGAGGCGAAGTGACCACTAATGCCGTTGAAGGCTATTTCTCAATCTTCAAACGCGGCATGAAAGGCATCTATCAGCATTGCGGCGAGAAGCACCTACACCGCTACTTATCCGAATACGACTTCCGCTACTCGGATCGCGTGAAGCTCGGCTTCGATGACAAGGCGCGCACGGTCGCCGCGATCAAGGGTGCAGAGGGCAAGCGGCTCACCTACCGGCAACCTCGTTCGGAAGAAATTCACTAGACAGGCGAAGCGCTTTCTACGTTGGCGGGATCGCCTTAAATAACAAATGGGTCGCGCTGTTCTTGGCGCGACCCATTTGCTTAGTCTCTGTCATCCTCGCCACTTGGGCCAGTGGCCCAAGACGCAGGAACCGCGCTCAGTATGAAAATACTGTGGCGTAGCGCAGTCCCGCGCTGGGTAGCATCTCTTATATGGGATAAAATTTCAATAAGTCCCGGACAGAAAAGGAACGGCGGGACTGAAGAATGGCGGTCCCGCCGTGCGCTACTCCTCCAAAACAGAGTGGCGAGGATGACGGGATTCGAACCCGCGCCCGCGCCAACGGGGCCTCCGATTAACAATCGGGCACCTTAACCACTAGGTAACATCCTCGCCGGGGCCCTAGCATATTTTTCGCGGCAACGCGACTCAGCCAACGAGTAGCTATTTATCTTTGATTTTGTTGCCTTTTTCAGTTTTCCTTGCCCGCTTCTTCGGCTTATCCTTCAATGACTCATGCCCGACCACGCGGGCACCGCGTAGCGCGGCCTCAAACCGACGCTGAGCTTCTGCGCCCGTGAATTGGGTGTTTTGCGATGGTTTCATTAGGGCAAT
>JAFBAS010000087.1 GCA_019247605.1 Hyphomicrobiales bacterium | reverse complement strand
CTCGTCGTCGGGGTCGAGCAGATGACGAAGACACCGCCCGCGCAGATCGGCGAGAATTTGCTGCGCGCCTCCTATTTGCCAGAGGACGGGCAAACGCCGGCCGGTTTCGCCGGCGTCTTCGGCAAGATCGCGGGCGCGTATTTTCAGCGCCACGGTGATCAATCCGACGCGCTCGCCCTGATCGCGGCGAAAAATCACAAGAACGGCGTCGACAACCCTTATGCGCAAATGCGCAAGGATCTCGGCTACGAATTCTGCCGCACCGAGAGCGAAAAGAACCCCTTTGTGGCGGGTCCCTTGAAGCGCACCGATTGCTCGCTCGTTTCCGATGGCGCGGCCGCGCTCGTCATCGCCGATGTCGAGACCGCGCTGTCGATGCGGCGCGCGGTGGCTTTCCGTGCCCGTGCGCATGCGCAGGATTTCCTGCCGATGTCGAAGCGCGACATTCTGAAGTTCGAAGGCTGCGCCACGGCTTGGCGGCGGGCTCTGGAGGCCGGCAAGCTCAAGCTCGATGACCTTTCTTTCGTCGAGACCCATGATTGCTTCACCATCGCCGAGCTCATCGAATACGAGGCAATGGGGCTCGTTCCGGAAGGGCAGGGCGCCCGCGCCATCAAGGAAGGCTGGACGCAAAAGGACGGCAAGCTTCCGATCAATGTTTCGGGCGGCCTCAAGGCCAAGGGCCATCCGGTCGGCGCGACCGGCGTCTCCATGCACGCGATCAGTGCCATGCAGCTCACGGGCGAGGCGGGCGCCATGCAAATGAAGGACGCGAAGCTCGGCGGCATCTTCAACATGGGCGGGGCGGCGGTCGCGAACTATGTGAGCGTGCTCGAGCGGTTGAGGTAGCGCCGGCTACCCCTTCCGCAATCTCCCGCGGCGATCGGTGGGAGCACCCTTGGCATGGGTGGGTTGACGGCACGTGGCGTCGCAAGGCCCTATTCCCGTGCCTCTCCCGAACTGCCGCCGCTGCCCAGGAAACGCCGAGATCCTCGATGCCAGCCTTCCTAGCTCTCCTTTCCGGATATGTGATGAGCATGTTCTACCGCTCGTTCCTCGCGATCGTGGCGGGCGACCTCGGACGCGACCTGCGCTTCGGCGCTTCCGAGCTCAGCGGCCTGTCGAGCGTGTGGCTTCTCGTTTTCGCGCTGTCGCAGATTCCGCTCGGCCCGGCATTCGATCGTTTCGGCGCAAGGCGGGTTGTGGCCGCCTGCACCTCCTTCACGGTGATCGGCGCGGTCGCGTTCGCGCTCTCGCAAAGCTACGCAGTGAGCTTCATCGCCATGGCGGCGATCGGGGCCGGCTGCGCCGCCAATCTCATGGGCGCGACGGTGCATCTGGCGCTGAGGTTTCCACCACACCGCTTCGCCTGGATGCTCGCCGTGACGATCAGTGCCGGATCGCTAGGTCAACTTCTTGGTGCCACCCCGCTCGCGCTCGCCTCCGCGACATTCGGCTGGCGCGCCACCATGTTGGCGACCGCGCTGCTTTCGCTCCTCTCCGGGCTCGCCGTGCTCATGCTGGTGAAGGATAAACCGCGCCGACCGGGTGTGGCGGTGGCAAGGCCGACCGTGCTCGCGGGAGCTTTGCGCATCGCGCGCCTGCCGGCGCTCCATTGGATGCTGCCGGTCATCTTCATGAGCTATGCCGTGGTGATCTCCGAACGCAGCTTGTGGATCGGCCCTTACCTTGCCCAGGTGCATGGATTCGATCCGGTGTCGATCGGCAATGTCGCGCTCGTCATGTCGCTCCTCATGGCGTTCGGTGCGCTGGCCTTCGGGCCTGCCGAGCGGCTCATGCAGGGGCCGAAGATGCCGGCTTTCTGCGCCAACATCATCGTCGGCCTCGCGTTTGTCACTCTCGGCGCATGGAGGAGCTCCGGGCCCTTCGGATCGATCATCCTCCTCGGGATCATCGGCTTTTTTGGAATGAGCTACGGCTCGCTCATGGCGCATGCGCGCCTCTTCATTCCAGATAGTCTCATCGGGGTCGGCGCGACATTCATCAACTTCGTTTTCATGAGCGGTTCGGGCATCGTGCAGTTCCTCTCGGGCGTGTTCGTTGCGCATGCGGAGGCGGCAGGTGCCGATGCGCCGCACCGATACGCCGCGCTCCACATCGGCTTGGGCATCGTGCTGCTTGCGGCCACGGCGATCTACGCGCGCGCTCCGCGCGACGCGCTCGGCGAGGCGAACCTCGTTCCCGCGCAATGAGTATGGCGACGCGATCTCGCCGTTGTCGCGAAGCGCGCTATTCTCCCGGCGCCTTCGCCGATATGGCGAGCGCGTGCACGCCGGCGCCGAGCTCCTCGGCGAGCACCGCGTTCACCATGCGGTGACGCTCGATTCGGCTTTTGCCGGAAAAGGCTTCGGATACGAGCGAAACGGAAAAATGGGTTTCGCCGCCCTCGCGCCAACCGGCATGCCCGTGATGCTTATGGGATTCATCGCGCACGACGAGCGCCTTCGGCGAGAAGGCGGCCTCGAGCCTGCCTTCGATGCGTTCCGACATCCGCATGGCGATCAGCCTTTCTTCCTACTTGAGATCACGGCGTCAGTTTCCCAAATTCAACCAGTCTGGCACGAGCGCTGCGCCGACAGGACAATAGAAAGCCACAGCGAAAACTTTTTTCACGCTTTGAGCTTGGCGTTAACGCCTTCACGCCACATAATCACGGTAGCCATGGATTTGAATTCGCCTCTTTTCGATCGCGTCCGCACGCGCCAGCGCTGCGAGGATGCCGCCGCGGCTGAGACCGAACCCGTCTGCGCTCATCCCGGATGCGCGCTCGGTGGGCTTTACCGTGCGCCGCAGGGACGCGGTCGCGAGGGACAATATTTCCATTTCTGCCTCGATCACGTGCGCGCCTACAATGCGGGCTACAACTACTTCAAGGATATGCCGGACGAAGCCGTGGCGGCTTATCAAAAGGCCGATCTTTATGGGCATCGCCCGACTTGGCGCATGGGGGTCAACGGCTCGGCGGCACATGGGAGCGCAAAGTTTCACGAAGCCTTCGCCGATACGACACTCGACGATGCCTTCGGTCTTTTCGGCAGGCGTGGTTTTTCTCAAGCCGCCGGCATGGGGAAGCAAGCCCCGGCCCCGCGGGTCGGCAATGCGGCGAGGAAGGCCCTCGATACGCTTGGCCTCGAGCCGGGCGTCGAAAAGGCGACGCTCAAGGCGCGTTTCAAGGAATTGGTGAAGCGCCTGCATCCCGACGCCAACGGCGGCGACAGATCCCATGAAGATCAATTGCGTGAGATCATCAACGCTTACAATTATTTGCGCACGGCGGGCCTCGCCTGAGCCCAGGAAACGTGTTTCGCTGGACCGATTGCGCCCGTTCGGGCGGGCTGTGGCCTATTCCCCGCCCGCGATCGCATGCGCAGAATTTATTTTCCTTTTTGCGGAGCATGCTCTAGTTCGGTCGATAACCCTTGAAGCCGAGGCCCGTTCCGAGGCGATGTCTGCGAGAGCGGGCCGGCTGCCGCGTCTTTCCCGAGTGCTTGGCTCTCAGAGGTGCCTGGCTCGCAGAGGGCGCGGATGCCCGGAGCCTTTCCGCGCATGGGATGATCGGCTTGTTTTTTGCAGAACGGCGGTCGCTGTTCGGCCACGAGCGAGGATGAAATGAACGCGAGCGTTGAGGCAGCGCCTCTCCCGGACATGAAGGTCTCGGTCAGGCAGGTGTTCGGTCTGGATACCGATTTGGAATGCCCCGCCTACTCGAAGGCGGATGAGCATGTGCCCGATCTCGATCAGGATTATGTATTCGATCGCGACACCACGCTCGCGATCCTGGCGGGCTTTGCCCATAACCGGCGCGTCATGATTTCCGGCTATCACGGCACCGGCAAATCGACCCATGTCGAGCAGGTCGCGGCCCGCCTCAATTGGCCTTGCGTGCGCGTCAATCTCGACAGCCATGTCTCTCGCGTCGATCTCGTCGGCAAGGATGCGATCGTGCTGCAGGGCGGCAAGCAGGTGACGGAGTTCCGGGACGGCATCCTGCCCTGGGCGCTTCAGAACAACATCGCGCTTTGCTTCGATGAGTACGACGCCGGTCGTCCCGACGTGATGTTCGTGATCCAGCGCGTTCTCGAGGTCTCGGGCAAGCTCACCTTGCTCGATCAGAAGCGCGTCATCAGGCCGCACCCGGCCTTTCGCCTTTTCTCGACGGCGAACACGGTCGGGCTCGGCGACACGTCGGGGCTTTATCACGGCACGCAGCAGATCAACCAGGGGCAGATGGATCGTTGGTCCATCGTGACCACGTTGAATTATCTTCCACATGATCGCGAGGCCGAGATCGTGCTCTCCAAAGCGCCTCATTACCGCACCAAGCAAGGGCGCGACATCGTCTCGAAGATGGTGCGTGTCGCCGATCTCACGCGCAATGCTTTCGTGGCCGGCGATTTGTCGACGGTGATGAGCCCGCGCACGGTCATCACCTGGGCCGAGAACGCCGAGATATTCTCGGATATCGGATTTGCCTTCCGCGTGACCTTCCTCAACAAATGCGACGAGCTCGAGCGCACGCTGGTGGCCGAATTCTATCAGCGCTGCTTCGGGCAAGAACTGAAGGAAAGCGCCGTCAACGTTGCGCTGAGTTGATGGTCGAGGCGCGCGGCGTGGCGCTCGATATGGTCCGTGCTTTGTTCTTCGATGTCTTCGGGACGCTCGTCGATTGGCGATCTTCGATCGCGCGCGAGTCGAAGGCGCTGCTCGCTCCGCTCGGCCATGATGTCGATTGGTCAGCCTTTGCCGACGCCTGGCGCGACGAATACCAACCCGCGATGGAGGAGGTCCGTTCCGGCCGGCGACCTTTTGTCCGGCTCGACGATCTGCATCGCGAGAACCTCGATCGCATCCTGCCGCGTTTCAAGCTCGACAAGCTCGCCGACGAGACGCGCGCTTCGCTGACCTCGATTTGGCATCGTCTCGATGCGTGGCCCGATGTACAAAAGGGCATGCGCCGGCTTTACGCCAAATACCGTCTCGCTCCGGTTTCCAACGGCAACATCTCCATCATGGTGGATCTCGCCCGCCACAACGATTTCTCTTGGGACACGGTGCTCGGCGCCGAGATCGCGCGCGACTACAAGCCGAACCCCGCCGCTTATCTCGCCTCGGCGCGCGCGCTCGATCTTGCGCCATCGGCCTGCATGATGGTCGCGGCGCATTCCTCCGATCTCGCGGCGGCGGCGAAATGTGGACTCAAGACCGCGCATGTGGCGCGGCCGGGCGAGCACGGCCCGGGTTCGGGTGAGACCAAACCCTCCGTGCCTGTGGATTTCGCCGCACGCGACATCTGCGACTTGGCCGACATGTTGAAGGCATGACACTCATCTCCAACCGCAAGCCGGGCGCGCCGAGGCCCGCTCCGACCGAACCGCTCAAGCAAGCGGTCGCCGGTTGCATGCGCGCCTTGGCGCGGCGGCCTGAGATCGAGATCGTCTACGCTTCCGACAAGCCCGCGCTTTTCGGCGCGGAGAAAGCACGCCTTCCCGAGCCGCCGCGCAAGCCATCGGCAGAGGACGTCGCGGTGCTCCGCGGCCATGCCGATTCGATGGCGCTCAAGCTCGCCTGTCACGATCCCGCCGTGCATCGTCGTCTTGCGCCGCAAGGTCCGGAGGCGCGCGCGCTTTTCGATTGCGTGGAGCAGGCGCGCGTCGAGGCGATCGGCGCAAAACGCATGGAGGGCGTGGCCTCGAACCTCTCCGCCATGTTGCAGGACCGCTATCATCGAGGCGCCAAATACGAGGACATCACTGATCGGGCCGACGCGCCGATCGAGGACGCCGTCGCGCTCATGGTGCGCGAGCGCCTCACGGGCGAGCTTCCTCCGCCCGCGGCGCGCAAGCTCGTCGATCTGTGGCGGGCCGAGATCGATGCGAAGGCCGGTGGCGACCTCGATCAGCTCGACGCGAAGATCGACGATCAGCGCGCCTTCGCGCGCATCATGCGCGACGTCCTCGCGCATCTCGAAATGGCGGAAGCGGCCGATCTCGAAAGCGAGGAGAGCGAGGAAAGCGACGAAGAGCAATCGGAGGACAATAAGCAGCAGGAAGGCGAAGAGAGCGAAGAGGGCTCCTCGCGCGAGCAGGCCGAGATGGAATCGAGCGATGCCGCCGCCGAGGATCTCGAGGACGGCATGAGCGAGGACTCCGATGCCCCTTCGGGCGAAATGCCGGAAGAGGCGGACGAGGCCGATTCCGAGGAAGCGTCGGAAGCCTGGCGACCGCCGTCCTCGGGTCCCAATGAGCGGCGCGCGCCCGACTACAAGGCTTACCTCACGAAATTCGACGAGGTGATCGCGGCCGAAGAATTATGTGATCCCGAAGAGCTCACGCGCCTGCGCGGCTATCTCGACAAGCAGGTGCAGAACCTCCAGGGCGTGGTGGCGCGCCTCGCCAATCGTCTGCAGCGTCGCCTCTTGGCGCAGCAGAACCGCTCATGGGAGTTCGACCTCGAGGAGGGGATGCTCGACGCGGCGCGTCTCCCGCGGGTCATCATCGATCCCTTTCAGCCGCTCTCCTTCAAGCAGGAGAAGGACACGAATTTTCGCGACACGGTGGTCACGCTGCTGCTCGACAACTCGGGCTCGATGAGAGGCCGGCCGATCACGGTCGCGGCCACTTGCGCCGACATTCTGGCGCGTACGCTCGAACGCTGCGGCGTGAAGGTCGAGATCCTCGGCTTCACCACGCGTGCCTGGAAGGGCGGCTTGTCGCGCGAGGCCTGGTTGCAATCGGGCAAGCCCGCGAATCCCGGCAGGCTGAATGATTTGCGCCACATCATCTACAAGGCGGCCGACGCGCCTTGGCGTCGGGCGCGCAAGAATCTCGGGCTGATGATGCGCGAGGGACTTCTCAAGGAGAACATCGACGGAGAAGCGCTCGATTGGGCGCATCGGCGTCTCGTGCATCGACCCGAACAGCGGCGCATCCTGATGATGATTTCGGACGGCGCGCCGGTCGATGATTCGACCTTGTCGGTCAATCCCGGAAATTATCTCGAACGTCATTTGCGCCATGTGATCGAGGAGATCGAGACCCGCTCTCCGGTCGAGCTCAACGCCATCGGTATCGGCCACGATGTGACGCGCTATTACCGTCGCGCCGTGACCATCGTGGACGCCGAAGAGCTCGGCGGCGTCATGACCGAGAAGCTCGCCGAGCTTTTCGACGAGAATGCGCCGGCAGCGCCGAAGCATCGGGCTGCGTAGTGGTCCGGCCCCGACACTTGGAGCCCATTGAGAGCTGACCTTGAAGGGTCAATTGCACCGTCCGACGGCACTATCCTTGGAACCGATCGGCTGGGCCAACCGTCGGTCACGATGATCGGCCAAGGCTGAGGGCCACCGGCAACGCGAGCGCGCAGAGTGCCGCCATGGCCCAAAATCCGCCGACGCCAAAATTCGCGTAGAGCCAGCCCGAGGCGAGCGTCAGCGAGGCGACTGCGGCGCCCGCCGCAAAGGTGCCGTAGAGCGCTTGCGCGGTCGCGGCGAGGTGCTTCGGCACATTTTCGACGATGACGCGCATGCAGGCGAGGTGGAAAAGCGCGAAGGTGAATCCATGCAACGGCTCCACAAGCGAGAGCGCGAGGATCTGCGTGCTGAGCGCGAGCACAGCCCAGCGCAGGATGCCGATGGCCGCGGCGAGCGCGGCCGCACGTCCGGGCCCGAGCCGCTCGATGAGGGCAGGTCCGACGATGAAGAACATCACCACCTCGGCCGCGACCGATTCCGACCAGAGGAGGCTCGCGGTTCCCGTGTCGATGCCGGCCGCGTTCCAGCTGATCATCGCGAAACCGTCGTGCATGGCGTGGCTGCCGAGCGCCAGCGCGGCCGCCAGCATGAGGCGCCGGTAAACGGGAATTCTCAGCAAGGCGAGCACCCCGCTCTTCTGCTCTTGCGCGTCTTCGGATCGACGCTCGATGATGTTCGGCAAGGGCAACGCGCAAAGCGAGGCCACCCCCAAGAGGACGGCGTTGAGCCAAAGCGTCACCACAAGGCCGAAGGGACGCGCAGCCTCGCCCGCCAGGATGGAGCCGGCGACAAAGGCTGCCGAACCGACACCGCGCACCCAGCCATACTGGAAGGTCTTCGCGCCGGCTTTCGTGTGGGGGCTTGCGGACGCCGAAAGTGCGAGCGCATCCGATATCGGGGCAAGGGGCGCAAGGGCCGAGGCTTGCGCCAGGGCCACCGGAAGCAGGATCAAGAGCCCTTGCGCAGGCAAAAAGAGAAGCGCGCAGGCCGCGGCCGCAACGGCGCAGACGGCGAGGAGCCGGCTCCATAGGCGGTGACGATCCGCGAGACGCCCGACGAGCGGGCCGGCCAAGAGCCGGATCGCGGTGGATGAAGCCAGCACCAGCCCGACCTCTTCGGCATCGAGACCTCGGCTGCTGAGAAACGCCGGCAGAAAAGGGGAAGACACACCGAAAGCCGCATAGAGGGCGGCGTAAAGGAGGACAAACCTCGTCAGGACCGAGAATGTGGGCAAGGAGCCTCAATCGCTTTCGTTGCGGTCCTCCGGCATCGGCTCGGCGTCCTCGGGATCCGAGACGGGAATTGCGTAGACACCCTTGAGCCAGCGCCCGAGGTCGAGATCGGCGCAGCGCTTCGAGCAGAAGGGTGTGAAAGGCTTCACCGAAGGCTTGCCGCAGATCGGGCAGGGTTTGCGTGGCTGGTTTTGGTCGTTCGTCGCTTCCAACGCTTGGTGTCCCCTTCGTGAGCCATGAGATAAATTTCGTTTCCGAACACCGGAGACGGGCGGCTTTTGGCGAGCGTCCGTCGATATATCTTGCCTACCTTGACAACGTCGGACAGGTGTATACATGTGCTTCTATAGTAAACATCCAAGGGAAAGACTGTGACGTCAACCGTACTCTCGATGCGGATTCCAAGTGAGCTCAGGGAGCAGCTTGATCATCTGAGCCGTTCAAGCAAGCGTTCGAAAGCCTATCTGGCGGCCGAAGCACTAAGCGATTACGTAAAAAAAAATGCATGGCGCGCAAAGGAGTTGCACGAGGCTGTCGAGTGTGCCGAGAAGGGCGTTTTCATATCGCATGAGGCCATGTTGGACTGGGCGAACCAACTTGGCACCAAACCCGAAGCCGCTCCGCCAAAGCCTGACATCCGTTGATCCAAGTGCGCGATTGTGAAAATCGTCTGGCTCTCACTTGCCCAGCGCGATCTGGCGTCGATTTTTGCCTATTACCAGAATGCTGCGGGCAATGATGTAGCGGCGCGGCTTGTTCAACGCATTGTCCATAGCGCCTCGAACTTGATCGATCACCCCTATTTGGGGCCGCCATCCGCGACCACGGATGGTGTACATGAGCTGCAGGTGGCGCGGCTTCCCTACGTCCTGCCGTATCGAGTCGTGAATGAACGGATCGAGATACTTCGGGTCTTTCATGAGTCGCAGGATAGACCGTCGGCTTGGCAGAACAAGTAAGTGGTCTCGTCCGTGTCCCCTGGGCGGGTACGCCAACGAAAAAGAGTTCGCGGGACGCCTCATGGCGGGCCTGCGGTGGCGAACACAAGTGCCTTCCCCGTCCGTGGCCGCACGCTTCGCTTCGCTGGGATCTTGGCGGCAAATGGCTTGCCGCGTCGAGGCCGCATCGTTAAGCGGCTTTGATGCGAGAAGGGCTCATTCCTCACAAAATCACGACGATCCTGCGTCTCACGACGACGCAAGATCGGGCGCGCGCGCTCACCGAAGCCCTCGCCGAGGTGTTCGACCCGGAGAACTCCGCCATCGCTGCCTTCGAGCAGAAGGATGCGAGCTGGCTTGTCGAGATCTATTTCGCCGAGGAACTGAACAAAAAGGCGGTGATGGATCTCGTCGCCCTCGTCGCTGGCAAGGCCGCCGCTCGCGCACTTCGCTTCGATGCACTCGCCGCCAAGGACTGGGTCGCCTCGAGCCTCGAAGGGCTCAAGCCCATTCGCGCGGGGCGCTTTCTCGTGCATGGCGCACATGACCGGCATGCCCTGCTCATAAACGACATCGGGGTCGAGATCGAAGCTTCGCTCGCCTTCGGCACCGGTCATCACGGCACGACGAGAGGGTGTCTCCTGGCGCTCGATTCGATCATCAAGCCCGGGCATCCGGCGCGGGTTTTGGATGTGGGCACGGGCACGGGCGTTCTCGCGATCGCGGCGGCCAAGGCGCTCCGGAGCAAGATCGTCGCGGGCGATATCGACCCGATCGCCATCGAGGTGGCGCGCGAGAATGCGCGCCGCAACGGCGTTGCCTCGCGTCTTCGCTTCTATTGCGCGCCAGGGCTTCGCCACCCACTCGCCGCGCAACTTGCGAGCTTCGATCTCATCCTCGCCAACATCCTCGCAAACCCCCTCGCTCGGCTTTCGCACGCTCTCGCAAGCGCCTTGTCGAGCCAAGGCAAGCTCGTGGTCTCGGGCTTGCTCGAATCCCATGTCGCTTTGGCACTCTCGGCCTTCGGCCGACAAGGGCTTCACCTCGAGCGACGATACCTCATCGAAGGCTGGGCGACCTTGGTCCTCAGCTGACATCAGTAGCCGACCTTCATCCCCGCCTTACCCACGAGAGCACCATGCCCATTTTCGGAGTCGATATCCCTTTCGCCAGCCATTGCGGCATCGAGGCCCTCGATCATTCAGACGGCGAGACGCTGCTTCGCCTCGTGCTCGCCCCCGAGCATCTCAACAACCTCGGCGTGGCCCATGGCGGCGTCACTTCAACGCTTCTCGACATCGCCATGGGCTCGGCGGCACGTCGCCATTTCGATTTGCCGGTGATGACGCTCGACATGCAGGTAAGCTTCATCGCGCCGGGCCGGGGCGTTCTCCTCGCGCAAGGCCGCGTGCTGCGGGCAGGCCGTTCCGTCATCTTCGGTGAAGGCGAGGTGAAGGACGAAAGCGGTGAGCTCGTTGCGAAGGGGAGCGGACTGTTCAAGCCGGTGCGCTCGCGTCAGGAAGCGTTGCCATCGCTCGGCGGATCGGCTTAAGTCGACTTCCGAGGGACGCATAAGTCGGGGCCGGAAACCGGGAGCCGAGCGCTCTCGCCGCTTTGAGCCGGGAGGTCGCGATGGATTTGCGTTTCACGCCCGAGGAACAGGAGTTCCGGCAGGAAGTCCGGTCCTTCATCGCCGAAAACCTCGACAAGGAGACGCACGCCTCGATGCTGGCCGGGCATCGACCGTCGAAGGATCAGATCGTCGCCTGGCAGCGCGTCCTGAACAGGAAGGGTTGGGCGACGGTCGATTGGCCCGTCGGATTCGGCGGCACGGGTTGGAACATCATCAAGCGCCATATTTTTCGCGAGGAGGTGCAGGCCTATCCCGCACCCGAGCCGCTGGCCTTCGGCGTCTACATGGTCGGGCCCGTGATCATCACGTTCGGCACCGAGGCGCAGAAGAAAAAGTTCCTGCCGCGCATCGCCAATATCGACGATTGGTGGTGCCAGGGCTTCTCCGAGCCGGGCTCGGGTTCCGACCTCGCCTCGCTAAAGACCGCGGCGCGTCGGGACGGCGATCATTATGTGGTCAATGGCCAGAAGACCTGGACGACCTACGCTCAATACGCCGACTGGATTTTCTGTCTCGTTCGCACGAACCCGCAAGCGGCGAAACCGCAAGAGGGCATCTCGTTCCTCCTCATCGACATGGAGTCGCCCGGCGTCACCTTGCGGCCCATCGTCACCGTCGACGGCGGACGCGAGATCAACGAGGTCTTTTTCGACGATGTGAAGGTGCCGGTCGAAAATCTCGTCGGTGTCGAGAATCGCGGCTGGGATTGCGCCAAATTCCTGTTGTCGAACGAGCGAGTGAACACCGCGCGCATCGGGGCCACCAAGGAAAGGCTACGCCGATTGAAGAAGCTCGCCGCCGACGTCTCGGAAAATGGACGCCCGCTTGTCGATGACCCGAGCTTCGCCGAGAAACTTGCCGCGCTCCAAATCGAGCTCAAGGCCCTCGAGATTACGCAATTGCGCGTGCTCGCCAATGAGCATAAGAACGGGAAGGGCAAGCCCGATCCCGCCTCCTCGGTGCTGAAGCTGCGCGGCACGGAGCTGCAGCAGAGGATCACCGAGCTCACCTTGCAGGCCGCTGGGCCGCATGGGCTCGTCGGGGAAAGCCTCGATGTTCCGCTCGGGCACAACGAGGACGAGATCGCGCCGGAATGGATGCGGCTTGCCGCGCCTACGTACTTCAACACACGCAAGGTGACGATCTACGGTGGCTCGAATGAGATTCAGCGCAACATCATCGCCAAGCAGATCCTGGGACTTTGAGGTTTCGGAATCCTACGCAGACCTGTCTCTCCTTCGGCACTCTTCTAAGGCTCGCACGCGTCATGGACTTCGACCTCTCCGATGAGCAGCGCCTCCTGCGCGACAATGTCGAGCGCCTCGCGGCTGCGCCCGACGGCGTGACCTCCGATCGAGGTTGGAAACGTGAGCGCTGGAAGAAATTCGCGGAACTCGGGCTTCTCGCTCTTCCCTTTGCCGAAGAGGATGGCGGGCTCGGTTGGGGCGCGGTCGAGACGATGATCGTGATGGAGGCTTTCGGCAAAGGCTTGGTGCGCGAGCCGTATCTTGCGACCGTGGTGATCGGCGGCGGTCTCTTGCGCCATGGTTGCGACGGTGAGGTGCGCAAGAAGCTCGCGGGGCGCATCGCCTCCGGCGAACTCCTCGCCACCCTTGCGCATACCGAGCGCGAGGCACGCCACGAGCTTGCCGATGTGACCCTCTCGGCGCGCAAAACGAGCGGGGGTTTCGTGCTCGACGGCGTAAAAAGCGTCGTTCCGCACGGGGACCAAGCAGAGCTGCTCTTCGTGAGCGCGCGCAGCGCCGGCGGTCGGCACGAGCGCGACGGCGTCTCGCTGTTTCGCGTCGACGCCGACTCCAAGGGAGTGATGCGCCGTGCCTATGAGTTTGCCGACGGCACCCCGGGCGCGCAGATCAGGCTCGACAATGTGGTCGTCCCCGCCGACGCGCTCGTGGGCGAGGCGGGAAAGGGGCTCGCGCTCATCGAGCGGGTCACCGACGAAGCCATTGCGGCGCTGTGCGCCGAGGCGGTGGGCGTGATGAGCGCCATGGGTGAGATGACCGTGGCGTATCTCAAGACGCGCAAGCAATTCGGCCGGCCGATCGGCGCCTTCCAGGCCTTGCAGCATCGCGCCGCCGACATGTTCATCGCGCTCGAGCAAGCGCGCAGCATGGCGGTCTACGCGACCATGATGGTCGGTGAGAGCGACGCGGCGCAGCGCTCGGCCGCCATTTCGGCCGCGAAGGTGACGATCGGGCAAAACGGCCGGTTCATCGGCGAGCAGGCCGTGCAACTGCATGGCGGGATCGGCATGACAATGGAGTATCGGCTCGGTGCCTATTTCAAGCGCATGACAGCGATCAATTTGATGTTCGGCGATAGCGATCACCATTTGCGAAAGGTCGCCGATGCCGGCGGCCTCGACCGAAAACTCGCATGATCGAGGTGCTTGCAAAGGGGGATGCCGAGATGTCGAGTAGCGTTCGTCGCGTAACAGATCATTCCCTTCAGCGAGGCGTCGAGCCCGAGAACCGCCCCGATCTCGCGGCGCTCGGCCGTGGCGCTCGGGCCGCCGCGCGAAAGGTTGCGCTCGCGACCGCACAGGAGAAGAACGCGGCCCTTCTCGCCATGGCGGCGTCGGTGCGCGAGAGGATGCCGCTCATCCTCGCCGCCAACGCTCACGACATGGAAGAGGCGAAGCACGAAGGAGCGACTGAGGCGTTCCTCGATCGATTGCGGCTCGATGACGTGCGCCTGCTCGCGATCGCCCAGGCGCTCGAGGAGATCGCGACGCTTGCCGATCCGGTCGGACGAATCACGGCGCGTTTCGAGCGGCCGAATGGGCTCGTCATCGAGCGCGTTGCGACGCCCCTTGGCGTGGTCGCGGTGGTCTTCGAGAGCCGGCCGAACGTCATGGCCGATGCGAGCGCGCTTTGCCTCAAGGCTGGGAATGCGTCGGTCCTGCGTACGGGCTCGGCCAGTTTCCGCTCCGCCGAGGCCATTCATGCAGCCTTGGTCGTGGGCCTCGAGCGGGCCGGCTTGCCGCGCCAGGCGATTTCGTTTGTGCCGACGCGCGATCGCGCCGCGGTCGGCGCCTTGCTTTCCGGCCTCGAAGGCACGATCGACGTCATCGTGCCACGCGGCGGCAAGAGCCTCGTCGAGCGCGTGCAAAAAGAGGCTCGTGTGCCTGTTTTCGCGCATCTCGAGGGGGTTTGCCATGTTTACGTGCACGCCGGGGCCGATCTCGGCATGGCCCGTGACATCACGCTCAATGCCAAGCTACGCCGCACCGGCGTCTGCGGCGCCGCCGAGACGCTGCTTATCGACCGCGCCGTCGCGCCCACCCATCTTGCGCCTCTGGTGAAATCGCTTCTCGATGCGGGTTGCGAAGTGCGCGGCGACGCGGCGACGCTTGCGGCGGATCACCGCGTCACACCCGCGAGCGAAACGGACTGGGAGGAGGAGTATCTCGACGCGATCATCGCTTGCCGCGTCGTCGACGGGCTCGAGGCGGCGATCGACCATATCGAGCGGCATGGCTCGCATCATACCGACGCCATCGTGACGCAGGATCGGGCCGCTGCCGAGCGCTTCCTCTGCGAGGTCGATTCGGCCATCGTCCTGCACAACGCCTCGACGCAGTTCGCCGATGGTGGTGAATTCGGCTTCGGCGCCGAGATCGGCATCGCGACCGGGCGCATGCACGCACGAGGTCCGGTGGGTGTCGAGCAGCTCACTTCCTTCAAATACCGCATTCGCGGCGCGGGGCAGATCAGGGCGTGAGGGGATCCGCGCCTCACACCGGCCCCCATACTTCCAGCCACGATGGGATGGCCTCGAAGTGGGCTGAGAATGTGAGACAGCTCCCTCGAGGCCTTGCCGCCCGGCGGCCCGAGCACCCCGGCATTCGATGATCCCAAGCTTCCCGCCCCACAGCACCGGCCAGCGGATCGGCCTTTTTGGCGGGAGCTTCAATCCGCCCCATGAGGGACATCGGCATGTGGCGCTCATGGCTTTGCGGCGCCTTGCGCTCGACCGTCTCTGGCTCTTGGTGACGCCGGGAAACCCGCTCAAAAACCACGACGGCTTGCCATCGCTCGAAGACCGGCTTGCGCGAACCCAAGCCATCATGACCAATCGGCGCATCGATGTGACCGGGCTCGAAGCGGCGCTCGGCTCGGACATGACGGTCGATACCGTCGCGGCCTTGGCCGCACGACTTCCATCGATTCGCTTCGTGTGGATCATGGGCGGAGACAACCTCGCAAGTTTCCACCACTGGCATCGTTGGCGCCGCATCGCCGATCTCGTGCCGATGGCGGTGATCGATCGACCGGGCGCCACGCATCGGGCCCTGCACTCGCCCGCCGCGCAGGCGCTATTGCGCTTCCGCATCCCCGAATCAGCGGCCCCGACTCTTGCGGAACGAAGCCCACCGGCTTGGGTTTACCTGCACGGGCGAAGATCGGCTCTTTCATCGACCGCGCTGAGAGGTCGCGAGCCGGGCCGAGGGGGTCGAGTGAATTAGGTCGTTGTTTTGCCGATGGTTTTGAGAGAATGGCGACAGGGGAAGGAAAGCGAACGGCAAAATCCGCTACGCCAAAAGGTTCATCGTTTTGTCACGCAAAGGCAATTGAAAAGCAACGATTAAAGCGCCACACTAAGCGTATCGTTGACTTGGGTCCGCCAAAGAGAAAGGAATCTGGCGCTGTTCCATCAAGCGAGAAGTGAAGCGGTTGAACCGCTCACCGAGATCACCGCCGAGGCGTTGACGCCGGCCGTCGATCTCCTCCCCGTCGCCCTTACCGTACTGGACGACATGAAGGCCGAAGCGGTCGTCGATATCGACCTTGCCGGCAAAACCTCGATCGCCGACGCGATGATCATAGCCTCCGGTCGTTCGCAGCGACATGTGGGTGCGATCGCGGACGCCGTGATTCGCGCCTTCAAGGAGGCAGGACACGGATCAGTGAGCGTCGAGGGCGTTCCCTTGTGCGATTGGGTGCTCATCGATGCTGGCGATCTCGTGGTTCATATCTTCCGGCCGGAAATCCGCGCCTTCTACAACCTCGAGAAGATTTGGGGCCAGGATCGTCCAACCGAAGCCGCGGAACGTGCTCGCGCCTGAGCCGGCGCGAACGCACCGTTGAAGATCCTCGTCTGCGTGATCGGGCGCCTGAAAACAGGGCCCGAGCAACTTTTGGCCGAGCGCTACCGCGAGCGCGCCGGCGAATTGGCTCCGAAACTGGGATTGTCGGGGCCGAACGTGATCGAAATTCCCGAAAGCCGCGCGCGCGATGAGGCGACGCGCCGGCGTCAGGAGGGCGAAGCGCTCATCGCGAAAAGCCAGGGCGCTTTGCGCGTCGCGCTCGATGAAGGCGGCAGAAGCTTGGACAGTGTCGAATTCGCGAACCTTCTCGCGCGCCAACGCGCCGCAGGAACAAAGGCGCTCGCTTTTCTGATCGGCGGTGCCGACGGACTTGCGCGCGAAGTTCTGGCAGGAGCCGGCGAAATAATTTCCTTCGGGGCCATTACTCTGCCGCATCAGCTCGTCAGAATAGTGCTTCTGGAGCAAATCTATCGGGGGCTGACGATTCGTTTGGGGCACCCTTATCATCGGCCCTAGCAGATCACGGTGCCAATAATGCGTCCCCGTGGGTAAAATCCATCCGGGCGTGTTATGGGATTGTGGTCCGGCCTAGCCGGGTCGGTTGCGCCGAGCGGTAGAGGCTGAGGATGGAGCAAGCGCAAAGAGGGCCGCTTTCCGGAAGGAAAGGATGGTGAGAGCGGATTTGCGCAAGCGCGAACATCCGCGCCTTTCCGTCTTCCCGGCCGTATTTTCGGCTGCGATCCTTGCTTCTTGCATTGGGCTTGGCTCAATTGGGCTTGGCTCGTTCGGGCATGGCTCGTTCGAGGTTGGCTGGCTTGGGCTAGACTCCGCATTTGCTGCCGAAAATTCGAGCGCGGCGCCCTCCGCGCCGGCGGCTGACGGGGCTGATGTCAAGATCAAGGAACGCGAACAGCGCTTGCGCGAATTGCAAGGCGTCGAGCAGTCCCTTCAGCAATCGGACGCCGAGCGGCAAAAGATCGAGAATGAGATCGCTGCCCTGAAGGCCGATCGCGAGAAGCTGAGGCACGATCTCGTCGCGGCTGCCGACAAGGTGCGCGCTCTCGAGGAGCGCGCCAGCGATGCCGAGGCGCGCCTCGCGAAAGAGGTGGCCCAGGAGCAAGCGCTCCACGCTTCGCTAGAAGGTCGCCGCGAGCTGATCGGCCATGTGCTCGCGGCCTTGCAGCGCATCGGCGGCAAGCCGCCACCCGCCGTGATCGTCAGTGCCCAGGACATTCTCGTCGCGGTTCGCGCCTCGATGTCGCTCGGTGCTGTTTTGCCGCAATTGCGCGACGAAGCGCGTACGCTCGCGGCCGATCTCGCCGATCTCGTGCACCTGCGCCAAAGCATTGTCGCCGAGCGCGATGGATTGAATTCGGATCTCGCCGAGCTGCGCGATGGCCGCACGCGGCTTTCCGCTCTCGTCGAGGCGCGGCAAGCGAGCCTCGCCAGCGACGAATTGGCCCTTGGGGAGGCTGCCAAGCACGCGGCGGCGCTCGCGCAGCGCGCCAAGAATTTGCGTGATTTCCTGGCGAGCCTCGACAATGACATCGCCCAAACCGAAAAACGCGCCGCCGAGGACCGAAAAGCAGCGGAGGCGCTCGCAATCTCGACACAAAACAGCTTTACAGCCGCAAGCCTCAAGGAGCCGGCACGTCTTTCCCCGAAGGTCAACTTCGCGGAGGCGCGTGGCCTCTTGCCGCTTCCGGTCGCGGGCTCGATTTTTCGTGATTACGGGGAGCCCGACGAGGTGACGGGGCAGGCAAGGGGGGTTTCGATCGCCACGCGACCCGGGGCGGTCGTTTCCTCGCCGAGCGAGGGGGTCGTGGCTCATGCGGGGCCGTTCAGGGGATATGGACAACTCTTGATCATCAATGCCGGGAACGGCTATCATATCGTCCTTGCCGGTCTGGGTCATATAGGCGTGGCGGCGGGGCAACCAGTGCTCGCTGGCGAGCCTATTGGCGCAATGGGCGACGGAAACCTGTTGACCACCGAGGTGGCGAAGGCCACGACAGGTGGCCCTGTTCTCTACGTCGAATTCCGTAAGGACGGTTCGGCGATCAACCCCGGCCCATGGTGGGCCAAGACTGACCAACGGAAGGTTCGCGGCTGATGCGCAAGTCCTCACTTCTTCTCCTGGGCGCGATGCTGGGCGCGAGCGCTGCGACGCTCGGCCTTGAAACCCGCTTCCTGACAAGCGAGCCGGCGCACGCCGCCGCCGCTGGAGACACCTATCGGCAGCTCAATCTTTTCGGTGACGTGTTCGAGCGCATTCGCTCCGACTACGTCGAGAAGCCCGACGATGGAAAGCTCGTCGAAGCCGCCATCAACGGCATGCTCACCTCGCTCGACCCGCATTCGAGCTACATGGACGCGAAGAGCTTCCGCGACATGCAGGTCAACACGAAGGGCGAGTTCGGCGGCCTCGGCATCGAGGTGACGATGGAAGACGGGCTGATCAAGGTCATCTCGCCCATCGCCGACACCCCGGCGTCGCGCGCCGGCATCTTGTCCGGCGACATCATCACGCAAATCGACGGGGACGCGGTGCAAGGTCTGACCTTGAACCAGGCGGTCGACAAGATGCGCGGCGCGGTCAAGACCTCCGTGAAGCTGACCATCGTGCGCAAGGATCGCAAGGATCCGCTCGAGCTGAAGCTCACGCGCGAAATCATTCAAGTGAAGAGCGTGAAGTTCCGGCCGGAGGATGATGTCGGCTACGTGCAGATCACGCAGTTCAACGAGCAGACGACGGAAAATCTGCGCAACGCGCTCGACACGCTCAAGAAGGATATCGGCGACGACAAGCTCAAGGGTTACGTGCTCGATCTGCGCAACGACCCGGGTGGTTTGCTCGATCAAGCGATCGGCGTTTGCGACACTTTCCTCGACAAGGGTGAGATCGTCTCGACGCGCGGCCGCAACCCCGAGGATACGAAACGTTGGGATGCCCGTCACACCGATGTGACGAAGGGCAAGCGGGTCGTGGTGCTGATCAATGGCGGCTCGGCTTCAGCTTCCGAGATCGTCGCCGGTGCCCTGCAGGATCACAAACGTGCGACGCTTCTCGGCACGCGCTCATTCGGCAAAGGCTCGGTGCAGACGATCATTCCGGTCGGCAACGATGCCGCAATCCGGCTCACCACCGCGCGCTATTACACCCCCTCGGGCCGATCGATCCAGGCAAAGGGGATCGAGCCGGACATCAAGGTGCTCGAAGCCATCCCGGACGAGCTGAAGGGCAAGGACGAGGCCAAGGGGGAGGCCAGCCTGCGCGGGCATCTCTCGAACGACAAAGGCGAGGATTTGTCGGCCTCGCAAGCCTATGTCGCGACCGACCCAACGAAGGACACGCAACTCATTGCCGCGCTCGATCTGTTGCGGGGCAAGGCGATCACCAAGAGCGAACCCACGAGCGAGCCCCCCAAGGTGGAGACGAAAGAGAACTGATCCGCTTTCCGGAGCTGAAGCTCTGCGCCTGGGGAATGCCCCAGGCGCGTCATAGGACAGGAAGAAGCCGAACAGGACGGGTTCGGCTTTTTGCTTTTTCCAAGCTACTCGGGATGACCTCAGTACTCGCCCAACTTCGGGCAGGAATTTTCTGACGCTTATCGAATTCCGGGATCAGGAAATCTGATCAGATGAGCGCCTTTATTGTCGTTGGGCGCCACCTATATACCTTTTGTCTTTCGAGATTTCTGGGGCACAAGGCCTGGCTTTTCCTATGGGGCCTTCTTTCGCCAAAAATGCCGGGCCAAATCGAGATGGCGGCGTTTTCATGTTCTTCTTGCCACCTGGTCGAGAGGAACCGCCTACGCCGTCGACACGTTGCATCCCGCGAGAGCGGCCCGCGGCCTTTGACGCGGAACAAAGTGGGTGGCGGATGAAGAGCGAGCGGCGGGTGGATGTGCGACAAAGGAGTGAGGAACCGAGTTCGGAGGAAAGGGCTGCTCGTGGAAAGCCTGCGACTCGAGCGGTTTCCTCGATGCGTGATCACGTGAGACGCAAAGGCGGTTCTTGGGATCGGCCGCCCATGGAGCGCTTCATCGAGCGCTCCCTGCACGACGCTTATGCAGCGACGCTTAGGGAAAAAGTGCCAGAACGGTTCACGGAGTTGCTTAATCAATTGAAGGCAAGCAAAGGCGGCGATGATGGCCGCTCGCGATAGACTTAAGGACGATCTCGTCCGCGCGATTCCGAGCTTGCGGGCGTTCGCGCTTTCGCTCTGCGGCAACGCGGAGCGAGCCGACGATCTTGTCCAGGAAACCTTGATGAAGGCGTGGGCCAATCTTACGAGCTTCGTCGAGGGCACGAACCTTTCCGCTTGGCTGTTCACAATCCTGCGCAACGCCTTCTATTCGGATTTCCGCAAGCGTCGCCGCGAGATTGAGGACGCGGACGGCCAAATGGCGGGGCGTCTTGCCAGCATGCCGGCGCAGAACGGTCATATGGACCTTCAGGATTTTCGAGCCGCGCTGATGCAGCTTCCGCCAAGCCAGCGCGAGGTCCTGATCCTGATAGGGGGGTCGGGAATGTCCTATGAGGAAGTCGCGGCCATATGCAATTGCGCGGTGGGCACCGTGAAAAGCCGCGTGAACCGGGCACGCAATCGTCTCGCGCAGATCTTGTCGGTGAATTCGGTGGATGAATTCGGGCCCGATGCTGTCGTCCAAGCGACCGTCGAGCCGACGCTTGTGTCAAGTCGCAACTGAGCGCCCTTCGGGATACCGGAACTTCTTCCCGGGAGGCGTTTGCCTCGCTCGCTCAACCGACTAATCTGAAGTGTTCTCGATCACAGCTTCAAGGCATGCATGCTCGAAAAATCGGGCGCGGCACCAAGGCCAAAGCCGCCCAATGGGTTTTCCCTTACGGAAGAGCAACTCGCTCTTGTCGACCTTGCGCGTGATTTTGCGCGCCAAGAGCTGAGCCCGCACGCACTCTCCTGGGACGAGAACAAGTATTTTCCTGTCGACGCGTTGCGGAAGGCGGCGGCGCTCGGCATGGGCGGCATCGCCATCGCGGAGGATGTCGGTGGGGCTGGCCTTTCGCGTCTCGATGCGGCGCTCATTTTCGAGGCGCTTGCGACCGGATGTCCATCGATCGCAGCCTACCTTTCAATTCACAACATGGCGGCTGGCATGATCGACCGTTTCGGTTCCACCGCCCAACGCCGCCTATTCCTGCCGCGCCTCGTGAGCATGGAGCATCTTTCGAGCTACTGCCTCACGGAGCCGGGCGCGGGCTCCGACGCGGCCGCTCTCAAGACCCGCGCGCGTCGTGACGGGGACGCCTATGTGCTCGATGGCGTGAAGCAGTTCATCTCCGGGGCCGGAGCTTCCGACATCTACGTCGTGATGGCCCGCACGGGCGCTCAGGGCGCTTCCGGCATTTCGACCTTCGTCGTCGAAAAGGACGTGCCCGGGCTCTCGTTCGGGGCGAACGAGCGCAAGATGGGCTGGAATGCGCAGCCGACCCGGCAAGTGATGTTCGAGAATTGCCGGGTGCCAGCCGAGAACCGACTGGGCGACGAGGGCGCAGGCTTCAAGATCGCAATGACGGGGCTCGATGGCGGCCGGCTCAACATCGCCGCATGCTCGCTCGGGGGCGCGCAAGGAGCGTTGGACAAGGCGCTCGCCTACATGGGCGAACGCAAGGCCTTCGGCAAAAAGCTCGCCGATTTTCAAGCGCTGCAGTTTCGGCTCGCCGATATGGCGATCGAGCTCGAGGCCGCCCGCAGCTTCCTTTGGCGTGCGGCGGCCGCGCTCGACGCGAACGCCGTCGAGGCGACACGGCTTTGCGCCATGGCCAAACGCTTTGGCACCGATGCGGGATTCAACGTCGCCAATGAAGCCCTGCAGCTTCTCGGCGGCTACGGCTACCTTGCCGATTATGGGATCGAGAAGATTGTGCGCGATCTTCGTGTCCATCAAATTCTCGAAGGCACGAACGAGATCATGCGGCTCATCGTGGCGCGTGGTTTGGTCGCCCGGAATGAGGATGTGAAGGGGTGAAGGCGTGAAAGCTGAGGGTGAGTAGTGACGTCGCCACTCACTCTTCACCATCCACTCTTCCCCTCACGAAATTGGATGGGCGCTCGCTGATGTTCCTCACGTTTTTCGCGGCTCTCAAGGACGCGCAGGTGCCCGTCACCCTGCGCGAATACCTGACCCTCATGGAAGCGCTGGATCGAAATGTCGCCGATGCCTCCGTCGAGGATTTCTACTTTCTGGCACGAACATGCCTTGTAAAGGACGAGCGCAACCTCGACAGATTCGATCGGGTTTTTGGAGCAACTTTCAAAGGCCTCGAAACTTTGTCGCAGGCTCTCGACAAGGCTGAGATCCCGGCCGAATGGCTGAAGAAGCTTGCCGAAAAATATCTCACCGAGGAAGAGAGGCGAAAGCTCGAGGCGCTCGGCTGGGACAAGCTCATGGAGACGTTGCGTGAGCGCCTGCGTGAGCAGAAAGGGCGTCACCAAGGCGGATCGAAATGGATCGGCACGGCCGGCACGTCGCCCTTTGGCGCTTATGGATATAATCCCGAAGGCGTGCGCATCGGCCAGGAAGGAAACCGCAATTTTCGCGCGGTGAAGGTGTGGGACAAGCGCGAATTCAAGGACCTCGACGGCGAGGTCGAGCTCGGCACCCGCAACATTAAAATCGCGCTTCGCCGGCTGCGGAAATTCGCCCGAACGGGAGCCGCCGAGGAGCTTGATCTCGACACGACCATCAAGGGGACGGCCGAAAAGGGTTATCTCGACATCAGGCTCCGTCCGGAGAGGCGAAATGCCGTGAAGGTGCTCCTCTTCTTCGACATCGGCGGCTCGATGGATTGGCACATCAAGCTCGTCGAGGAGTTGTTCTCCGCCGCCAAGGCTGAGTTCAAGCACATGGAGCACTTTTATTTCCACAACTGCCTTTATGAGCATGTCTGGAAGGAAAACCGGCGTCGGCACACCGATCGCACGGCGACTTTCGATGTGCTCCACACCTACCCGCATGATTACAAGGTAATCTTCGTCGGAGACGCCTCAATGTCTCCTTATGAGATCGCCATGGCGGGCGGCTCAGTCGAGCACATGAACGAAGAAGCCGGCCAAATATGGCTCGAACGCGTCACCCGCACCTATCCTCATGCTGTCTGGCTCAATCCGGTGCCGCGCGAACAATGGGCCTACACTCATTCGATCGGCATGATCTCAGAGCTTCTCGCGGGCCGGATGTTTCCGCTCACCCTGGAAGGGCTCGAAGGGGCGATGCGGGAACTCGCGCACTGAAGCTCGCGTTCGCGCTGCTCAAATGGCGGCGCTGATGACCATTAATGCCGCAGGCGCTCGTTAGCCTCGTCATCTCAATAAACTCTCAAAAATCCCCGCTTTTAGATAGGACCGAGCTAACTCCTCGGTCATAAGCAAGATGATCTTCATTCGTGGAGGTGGTCAGGGCGACCGCATACAGAGAAAGCAACAGATACAGAGAAAGCAACAAGTTGAGGGACTGGATTAACCCGCTCCTCGCCGGGGTGCGCTCCTGGGGATATGGCTGATCGTCGCGCCGTTTGTGCTTTTGTTTTCCGCGCAGACGCACGCGATGTGGACGCATGTGGTCCTGGGCGTGCTAACGGCGATCGTGTCGCTCTGGTCGGTATGGGATTACCGGCACGAGCCGCACGCGGCATAGAACTGACCTCAACGCGCATGAGCGACGGATGACCCGACATGGCGACGCCGCCCAAGAGACGTGCCGCCATGCACAGATTCCCGTTCCGAACAGGGCCGCGGCGAGGCTGCTCGCGCGGTGAACATACGCAGCCACTACCTTCCCCTCTCCCATCTGGGTGAAAGGGCCTTTTCGGCGCGCTCTTCTGGCGCCTGCGCTCGCGAAAAAAAACGCTGATTTGGCCTCCAAAAAGCCGTTCAGAATCACTATATTTCGGCTAAGTTCCTCCGCGCGAATCAGCGCGGGCCTTCAGCATCCTGCCATTCTCCGGAAACATGATCGACGACATGCCTCCTTCGCCCGCCGAGCCTCTTCGCGACCCGGGCACCGCGCCCCTTTCGTCCATCGAGTACGATGCCGAATCCATCAAAGTTCTCAAGGGCTTGGACGCGGTCCGTAAACGGCCGGGAATGTACATCGGAGATACGGACGACGGTTCGGGCCTCCATCACATGGTCTACGAGGTCGTCGACAATGCCATCGACGAGGCGCTCGCCGGCCACGAGACAGAGGTATCGGTCACCTTGAACGCTGATGGTTCCTGCACGGTCACCGATAATGGCCGTGGGATTCCGACCGGAATTCATCCCGAGGAGGGTGTCTCCGCCGCCGAGGTCATCATGACCCAACTCCATGCGGGCGGTAAGTTCAACAACGATATCTACAAGGTCTCCGGCGGCCTGCATGGCGTCGGCGTATCGGTCGTGAACGCGCTCTCCTCGACGCTCAAGCTTCGCATCTGGCGCGAGGGCAAGGAGCACGCCATGGAGTTTCGCCACGGCGATCCGGTTTCGCCGCTGATCGTTGTGGGGGACGCGCTCGGCCGGCGGGGCACGGAGGTCACCTTCACGCCGTCGACGCAGACATTCAGCATGGTGGAGTTCGATTACACCACCCTCGAGCACCGGCTGCGCGAGCTCGCTTTCCTCAATTCCGGCGTGCGCATCATTCTGACCGATCAACGCCACGCGGAGATTAAGCGCCAGGAGCTCCACTACGAGGGCGGGGTTGAGGCCTTCGCGCGATATCTCGATCGCGCCAAGACGGCGCTGACGGAAAAGCCGATCGTCATCCACGCCGAGCGAGACGGCATCATCGTCGAGGCCGCGCTCGAATGGAACGATTCCTACCATGAGAACGTGCTCTGCTTCACCAACAACATCCCGCAGCGGGATGGCGGAACGCATCTCGCCGGTTTTCGCGCCGCATTGACCCGCCAAGTCACGAGTTATGCCGAGAGCTCCAGTGTGGCCAAGAAGGAGAAAGTGGCGCTCGTCGGGGACGATTGCCGCGAAGGCCTGACAGCCGTGCTTTCGGTGAAGGTTCCGGACCCGAAATTCTCTTCGCAGACCAAGGACAAGCTGGTTTCCTCGGAAGTGCGCCCGGTCGTCGAGAACCTCGTCGGCGAGGCGCTCGGTGTGTGGTTCGAGGAGAACCCGGCCGAAGCCCGCACCATCGTCGGCAAGGTGGTCGAGGCGGCCGCCGCTCGCGAGGCCGCCCGCAAGGCGCGCGAGCTCACCCGCCGCAAGGATGCGCTCGACATCGCCGGCTTGCCGGGCAAGCTCGCCGAATGCCAGGAGCGCGATCCCGCGAAGTCCGAGCTGTTCCTCGTCGAAGGCGATTCGGCGGGCGGGTCGGCGAAGCAGGGCCGTGCACGCGAATATCAGGCGGTGCTGCCGCTGCGCGGGAAGATTCTCAACGTCGAGCGTGCCCGTTTCGACAAGATGCTGTCCTCGCAGGAGATCGGCACCCTGATCACCGCGCTCGGCACGGGCGTCGGCAGCGACGACTTCAACGCCGACAAGCTTCGCTACCACAAGATCATCATCATGACGGATGCCGATGTCGACGGTAGCCACATCCGCACCCTGCTTCTCACCTTCTTTTTTCGTCACATGCAGGAGATCATCGATCGCGGGCATCTCTTCATCGCGCAACCGCCGCTCTACAAGGCCATTCGCGGCAAGTCCGAAATCTACCTAAAGGATGAGCGCGCGTTCGAGGATTACTTGATCGAGGGCGGCAGCGATGGAGCGGTGCTGCGGCTCGCGAGCGGTGAACAGCGGGTCGGCGCCGACCTGCGGCGGACGATCGAAGAGGCGCGTCTCGTGCGCCAGACGCTCGCTTCGCTTCACTCGCGCTATTACCGAGCCGCTGTCGAGCAGGCCGCGATCGCGGGCGCGCTCGACCCCGAGCTCCCGCTTGGCGATGGGCAGGGGGTCGCGATCGCGGCGCAAGTCGCGCGGCGGCTCGATGCCATCGCGGAAGACATCGAGCGGGGATGGACGGGCCGCGTGGAGGCGGGCGGCTTCATCTTCGAGCGGACCTTGCGGGGCGTGAAACAGGCCGCGATCCTCGATGCGGCGCTCCTCGGCTCGAGCGAAGCGCGGCGCCTGCATGAGCATTCCGCCGGGCTGAAGGAGACCTATGAACGGCCACCCGTTTTGCTTCGCAAAGGCGAGGAGATGCTGATCGCCGGGCCGACCGCCCTCTTCGACGCCATCACCGATTTGGGCCGAAAGGGGGTGCAGATTCAACGCTATAAGGGTCTCGGTGAGATGAACCCCGAGCAGCTCTGGGAGACGACTCTCGACCGAAATGTGCGCTCCCTACTGCAGGTGCGCGTCAAGGAAACCGATGAGGCCGACGAGATTTTCCTCAAGCTGATGGGCGACGTCGTCGAGCCACGGCGTGAATTCATCCAGGAAAACGCGCTGGATGTGGCCAATCTCGACGTTTGAGGCGTCGCGCTGATATAAACCGGCCGAATAAAATCCGGCACATGGGCGCAGGTGTTACGGATATTCTGTCGGCCAACCCCCTCTTGCACCGCCCCTCCTCTCGCCCTTGCGGATCGAGGGCTCTGCGGCCATATTATGCGAGCCTGCGCATCGTGGCGCGCGGGCCTCGACAGAAAAGAGGTTTCCCATGTCGTTCTTCGATGGCAACGCGCGCTCCCCGATGAGCGCTGGCGTTTCGCGGGTCGGCACCGCCCAATACGATGCCGGTTTGCGGGCCTATATGCTCGGCATCTACAACCACATGACCCTTGGGCTCGCGATCTCGGCCTTCGTCGCCTATGGCGCCTATTTGCTCGCGGTCTCAAACCCCGGCGTCCGCATGGCTCTGTATGCGAGCCCGCTTCGTTGGGTCGTCATGCTCGCCCCGCTTAGCTTCGTGATGTTCATGAGCTTCCGCTTCGATAGGATGAGTTATCAATCCCTGCTCGGCACCTTCTGGGCCTTCGCGGCCGTGATGGGTCTTTCCCTCTCGGCCTGGTTTCTGGTGTTCAAGATCGGCTCGATCGTGCAGGTGTTCTTCGTGACGGCGGCAGCCTTCGGAGGTCTCAGCCTTTACGGCTACATGACCCGCAGGAGCCTTTCCGGAATGGGCGCCTTCATGGCCATGGGCCTCGTCGGCCTGATCGTGGCGATGCTCATCAACATGTTCGTTCAGTCGAGCGCTTTCCAATTCGCGCTCGACGTCATCGGCATTGTGATCTTCGCGGGTCTCACCGCCTGGGACACGCAACGCCTCAAGGACAGCTACGACCAGGTCGCTTATGACGGCACCCTGATGGCGAAATACTCGCTCATGGGCGCGCTCACGCTCTATCTGAATTTCATCAACCTGTTCCAGTTCCTGCTCTCGATCATGGGCAATCGGAACAACTGACCGCCCTCGCTTTCCTTTCGATCAAAGAACCCTCCGCGCTCCGGTGCGGAGGGTTTTCCATGATTGGGGACTGAGGAAGTCTGTCACCCGCGACATTCACTCCTCACTCTTCACTCCTCTCCCGTTCAACGGATTCTGCTCATCCCAATCGTAAAAGAGCGTCTCGAAGCGCATCGAACTTGCGTCGATCATCAAGAGCCGCCCAACCAGCCCTTCGCCGAAGCCGACGATTTCGCGAACGACCTCGATCGCCATGAGCGAACCCACCACGCCGGCTAGCGCGCCGAGCACGCCGGCCTCGGCACAAGCCGGTACCGTGCCCGGCGGAGGCGGCACCGGAAACAGGCACCTATAGGTCGGATTCCATGTGCCGTCCGGGCGTCGTTCATGGGCGCGGATCGTGGTCAGCGAGCCGTCAAAGACGCCGAGCGCCGCCGTGACGAGCGGCCTTTTCTCGTGAAAGCACGCGTCCGAGACGGCGTAGCGCGTCTCGAAATTGTCGGAGCCGTCAGCGACGATGTCGTAACCTTTGACGAGCTCGCGCGCATTGGCGGGCGTAAGCCTCCTTTGATGGGACTCGACGCGCACCTGTGGGTTCAGGCGCGCGAGTGCGTCGGCGACGCTCTTGGTTTTCGCTTGCCCGACGTCGCCGGTTGCGTGGATCACCTGGCGCTGCAAGTTGGAAAGCGAGACCACGTCATCGTCGACGATGCCGATCGCGCCGACGCCGGCAGCGGCGAGATATTGCAGCAAGGGGGAGCCGAGCCCGCCCGCACCGAGGACGAGCACACGCGCGGCCTTGAGCTTCGCCTGGCCAGGGCCGCCGATCTCGCGCAGCACGAGATGACGGGCGTAGCGCTCGACCTCGGCAGGGGAGAGCGTCATCCTCCCGTCATCGGTGGGAAAAAGGCAATCTCACGCGCACCTTCGATCGAGGCATCGGATCGTACGTGACGCCGATCGATCGCGGCACGCACGATTTCGGCGTGCTCGAAGGCATGTGCATATTCCTCGCCTCGGCCCTTCAGCCAAGCGAGGAGATCTCCGATGGTGGCGATATTGGGAGGCAGCTCGATCTCTTCCTCGGCCTTGCCGATCCTCTCGCGCACCCAAGCGAAATAGGAGAGCTTCACGGTGACCTGCCCCCGCTCGCGGGCCCATCCTCCTCGTCGATCACGTGCCTCATTCCGGCTCTCATGTAATCCCATCCCGTGTAGATCGTAAGCGCCGCCGCGATCCACAACAGGGCAAGGCCGGTGGTCACGATGCCGGGGAGCACCCCTTCCCCGGCTGGACCTGCGATCAGGAACCCGATCGCGACGAGCTGGACCGTGGTCTTCCATTTGGCTAGCGCAGTCACCGGCACGCTGACACGCAGCTCCGCCAGGAACTCGCGCAAACCCGAGACGAGGATTTCACGGCAAAGAATGACGATTGCGGCCCAGATCGACCAGGATTGGATCGTTCCAGCGTGCACGAGCATGAGAAGAGTTGCAGCGACGAGCAGCTTGTCCGCGATCGGGTCGAGCATGCGACCGAGCGTGGATTGTTGGCTCCAGGCTCTGGCGAGGTAACCGTCGAAATAATCGGTCACGGCCGCCGCGGCAAAAATGGCGAGCGCAAGCCAGCGCATCCAATTTTCGGCGTGCCAGAAAAGCAGGGCCGTAACGGCCGGAACGGCGAGCACGCGGCCACAAGTGAGAAGGTTCGGCAGATTCCAAATCCGCCGCGAACGCGTGCTCAATGCGGGAGAATGCAACATCGCGGCCGACTGAACATCCGCCTCGTCCGCGCGTCAACCCACGACGCCGTGATGAGCCAGCCGGCTGGCCTCTCCATCCGCGCCCGCGAGAAGGCATGGCGCCGGGTTGGTGATGGCGGCGCAAGCGCCCGGATGCTAGATTGAACAATCGAGGCCACGAGGAGAGCTTTTCGACATGCCCGCGAAGTCCAAGGGAATGCAGACCTTCTTCGTCGAGATCAAGTGCAAGCTTGGCAAAACCTATGAGGTCGCCAGCGCGCTTGCCGATGCCGAAATCGCCTCCGAGATTTACTCGACGGCGGGCAATTACGACATCATCGCCAAATTCCACCTCGATCCCGAGGTCGATATCGGCCATTTCGTGGCGCAGAAGGTGCAAACGATTCCCGAAATCCTCGATACGCGCACGATGATCACGTTCAAGGCCTTTTGAAGAGTAGGCGTTTTCACCGAAAAGCCTGGATGTCTTGCGGCTTTTTTTCGCCGCGATCGATCGCGCGACCTCGTCATCTCGTACTCTCTTCTCTTGATCACAAAATCGCGTGCACGCGTTGAAGGCAGGTGATCGTCGCCTTACGGTCCAGCCTGCGGATGCTAGCCACCAAGTTTCCCTTCAATCGAGGTGTTGAGATGCGAAGCCTGAGCTTCAGGACCGGATTGGCCGCGCTTTTTGCGGGCCTTCTCTCGACCAGCGTGTTTTGCGCCGAGCTTCCGCGCGTCGCGCCAGGTGAAGTGGGTCTTTCCGCCGAGCGTCTCGACAAGATCACAGCCGTTTTGAAGAACGACGTAGCCCAGAAGAATCTCGTCGGCGGTGTGCTGCTCATCGCTCGACACGGCAAGATCGCATATCTGCAGGTGGTCGGGGCGCGCGACCCCCAAGAAAACGCGCCGATGAGCTCCGATTCTATTTTCCGCATCTATTCGATGAGCAAAATGATCACGGTCACGGCGGCGCTGACGCTCGTCGAGGACGGTCTCATGTCGCTGGACGACCCCGTTTCAAAATACCTGCCGCAATTTACCAACATGAACGTCGGCGGCGCGGTCGCCAATCCGGCGGGCGGGGATACGAATGTGATGCAGCTCGTCCCGGCGAACCGGCCGATCACCGTGCTCGATTTGATGCGCCATAGCTCGGGCATCACCTACGGTTTCTTCGGCGACACGCTGGTGAAGAAAGCCTATCAGAATGTCGACCTGTTGAGCGGCAAATTCACCAATGCCGAGCTCATGGACCGGCTCGCGAAACTTCCGCTTGCCTACCAGCCTGGCACGACCTGGGATTACAGCTATTCGATCGATGTTCTGGGGCGCATCGTCGAAGTCGTATCCGGCAAATCGCTCTACCAGTTCGAAAAGGAACGGCTGCTCGATCCCTTGCAGATGCCGGACACAAGCTTCTACGTCACCGAACCTTCTCGCAAATCGCGCCTCGCTCAGCCCTTTTCGGATGACAAGGTGATGGGGGTCGATCTCACGATGAGCGATCCGACCGAGGTCAGGCCTTGGGAATCCGGCGGTGGCGGGATGGTGTCCACGGCGGCCGATTAGGCGCGCTTTCTCCAGATGCTTCTCAATGGCGGATCGCTCGAAGGCAAGCGCTATCTCGGCCCGCAGACCGTCGCCTACATGACCACCGACCAGCTAGGATCCCAGGTTCATCCCGGCCCCTATTATCTGCCGGGCCCGGGCTACGGCTTCGGGCTTGGCGTCGCGGTGCGTCTCACGCGCGGCGGCTCGGCCGCGAATGGCGAGCCCGGCGATTGGTACTGGGGCGGTGCCGGCGGCACCTACTTTTGGGTCGATCCGAAGAACGACATGTTCACGATTTTCATGATGCAGTCGCCCAAGCAGCGCATTCATTACCGCAGCCTGTTGCGCAACATGGTCTACGCCGCCATCGAGAAGTGATGGAAGAACCGAGGAGCAACTGAAGAAAGGGGGACCCGAGCGGCGGGGAGAAGGGAGAGCCTCCTGCTGGTCGCTCCTCGCCGCATCCCACCAAAACAGGTTCCCACGGGACCGGAAAATGCTCTAGTAAGGGGGAGGTCTCAACCTTCGGAACAGCTTCCTTCCATGACCGACTTGCCCACCGCGTCCGCCCAGGCGCATCTCCTGGTGCAGGCGCTGCCGCACATGCAGCGCTACGATCAACAGGTTGTCGTGATCAAGTACGGCGGCCATGCGCTCGGCTCGTCGGCCGCGGCAGAGGATTTTGCCGAGGACGTAGTGCTGCTCGAGCAGGCGGGCGTGAAGCCGATCGTCTGCCATGGCGGCGGCCCGCAAATCGGGAGCATGCTCGACAAGCTCGGCATCAAATCCGAATTCCGAGACGGTCTGCGTGTGACCGACGAGAAAACGGTCGAGGTCGTGGAGATGGTGCTCGCCGGCTCGATCAACAAACAGATCGTGAGCTGGATCTCGGCCGAGGGGGGAAAGGCTGTCGGCTTGTGCGGCAAGGACGGCTCGCTCGTCACCGCCAGGAAGCTCACCCGCAGCGTTGTCGACCCGGACAGCCAGATCGAGGCCATCGTCGATCTGGGCCTCGTCGGCGAGCCCGAAAAGGTCGACCGCACGGTTCTGGACGCCGTGCTCAAGGCCGAGTTGATTCCCGTGCTCGCTCCCGTTTGCCCCGGCCCCGACGGCAGGACCTACAACGTGAATGCCGACACTTTCGCCGGCGCCATCGCCGGGGCGATGCGGGCAAAGCGCCTCTTGCTCCTTACCGATGTTCCGGGCGTCCTCGATAAGAACAAGAACCTCCTCTCCGAGCTCACGGTCGATCGCTGCCGTGCTCTCATCGCCGACGGTACGATCACGGCCGGCATGATCCCGAAGGTCGAGACCTGTATCTACGCCATCGAGCAAGGCGTCGAAGCGGTGTCGATCCTCGACGGCAAGCAGCCCCATTCGGTTCTGGTCGAGCTCTTCACGGATCACGGTGCGGGGACGATCATCAAGCGGTAAAGGGGGCGAGTAGCGAGAAGTGAGTAGCTACTCGCTACTCCCCCGTAAGTGCCTGATCGAGATCGGCGAGAAGGTCCTGCGGATCTTCGAGACCGACGGATAGCCGAAGCACATCGGGCGGGCAGGGGGTTCCTTCGCCTTCGACCGAGGCGCGGTGCTCGATCAAGCTTTCGACGCCGCCGAGCGAGGTTGCGCGCTTCCAAATCTTGACGCGCGCCGCCGTCGCGACGGCGCGCGCTTCTCCGCCCCGCACCGCGATGGAAAGCATTCCCGAGAAGCCGCCGCGCATCTGGCGGTTTGCCACTTCGTGGTTGGGATGGGACGCAAGGCCGGGGTAAAGAACGCGAGTGACTGCGGCGTTTGCCGAAAGCTTCTCGGCGAGAAACATCGCGGTTCGGCATTGCGCCTCGACGCGCAAATGCAAGGTGCGCATGCCCCGCATGAGCAGAAAGGCCTCGAAAGGGCCGAGCACGCCGCCATAGATCGTGCGGATTGCCTGAAGGCGCTCGAAGAGGCTGTCGCGCTTCGCAAAGGCGAGAGCGCCGGCGATCACATCCGAATGGCCGTTGAGATATTTGGTCGCCGAATGCATCACGATATCGGCGCCAAGCGCGAGCGGGTTGGTCAGCACCGGTGTTGCGACGGTGGAGTCGACGGCAAGCTTCGCACCGGCCGCATGCGCGATCTTCGCCGCGGCCGCGATATCGGTGATCGTCCAGAGCGGATTTCCGGGTGTCTCGAGCCAGACGAGCTTCGTGGGCCCGGCTTCGACCGCCTTCCGCAGGATTTCGAGGTCGCTCGTGTCGACCCGGGCGAAGGTGATGCCATGCCGCTTCGCCTCATCGCGCAGCCAATTGCGCGAGCCCGTATAGGTCACCTCCGGCGCGACGATGTGATCGCCCGCCTCGAAGGCCTGAAACACGGCCGAGATCGCCGCCATGCCGGAACCGAAGAGAAGGGCGCCTTCCGCGCCTTCCAGCATGGCGAGGACGGCCTCGGCCTCCTGGACCGTGGCATTATGCGGGCGTCCATAGGAAAATCCGGCACGATACTGGTTGTCGGGGTCGCGCACATAAGTGGTCGCCATGTGCAGCGGCATAACGATGGCCTTGGTGATGGGGTCGATGGAGCCCATCGCCTGCACGGCCAGGGTCCGCGGCGACAATGACTTCTCGTTGGCACCAGCGCGCAGAGCATCCTTGGTCATGTAGCAGTCCTCATTTTGCAATCATCGGGCGAAGCTCTGCGCTCCCGGGCCGCCTTCCGGCCGAGCGCTCAAGTTCTTTATCGCAATCTGGTGATGATGGGGATGGCGCGCTTGCGCCCCAGCGGGCCTCGGCCTGTTTCTTCGAAACGCGAGGCGCTGCGATCTTATTCGGTAACGAGATCGACGGTGATCTTTCGCGCCTCCGAGGGCGGAGCCGCGAGCCGTGCGCGGAAGGGCGCCGTCTCCCCCGGCGGCAATGCCCCGATCCCCGAGCTCGCTGTCCAACTATAGACCGGGTTTCCCATGCCGTCCGAGAGCACGAGGCGCAGCCGAGGCACGTCGAGCTTTTTGCGCGAGATATTGCGCAAAAGCCCCTCGATCGTGAGGAACCGCCCTTTGTCGGCCTCCTCGAGACGGGCTGCCACGTGCTCGAAGGCAAGGCCGCGAAGATTGACCGGAAGCCCGATGCTTGCGTAAACCTCAGCCATCCGCGGCAGGAGGCTCACCACAATTCCAGGTTTGGCCCAGGCAAGAAGCGCGAAGAGGAAGGCGAGCCCGACGGCAAGCACGTCAAACCGGCGCCTGAGGCCCGGCTCTGCCTGCGCGCCCGCTTTGCGCGGGGCAAGTGCCTCACCTTTTCGCGCCGGCCTTGTGGGATAATGTGTCAGGGCGTCGTAAGTGAGGCTCACTTTCAGCTCCTCGACGTTCCAAGCCGCGCCGGGCTTGCGTCTGCCTCGCAACCTGGCAAATGCCGATCGCAAAATGGAGTGCGGCAAAGACTTCCGGCTGATGGTGAATGGTCGTCGAGCATGGTTAACAGCCGATGAATGATGCACGCGACGCGGCGCCGATGATCCGCTTCGAGCATGTCGGCATGCGCTATGGCATCGGCCCCGAGGTGCTGCGGGATCTGACCTTCGCCATCGCACCTTGCTCGTTTCAATTCCTGACCGGGCCTTCGGGCGCCGGCAAATCCACCTTGCTGAAGCTGATCATGCTCTCGCTGCGTCCGACGCGCGGCCTTATCAAAATGTATGGCTCGGATGTGGCACGCATGTCCGAGTCCGAGCTGACGATGGTTCGCCGCAAGACGGGCGTGGTCTTTCAGGAATTTCGCTTGCTCGATCATCTCACGACCTTTGAGAATGTCGCGCTTCCCATGCGGGTCCAAGGCCGTTCCGAGGCGAACTACCGTCCGGAAGTCGTCGAGCTTCTGCAATGGGTCGGCCTCGGTGATCGCATGCATGTGCTGCCGCCGGTGCTCTCCGGCGGCGAGAAACAGCGCGCCGCGATCGCGCGCGCGCTGATCGCCAAGCCGGAATTCCTGATTGCGGACGAGCCGACCGGAAATGTGGATCCGACGTTGGCGCGCAGGCTCCTGCGCCTGTTCGTGGAATTGCATCGCCTCGGCACGGCGATCATCATCGCCACCCATGACTACTCCTTGATGGAACAGTTCCAAGCGCGCCGCATGGTGCTCAGCGAGGGCCGTCTCTCGATCGATGAGCCCCACCCATGAGAGGAAGCATTCGTGCCGCCACCTCCTCCACGAAGAACGGAAACACGGGCGAGGCGCCCGCCGCGTCGCCACCGCCGTCAGGTGGGCTCCTGCGTCGCCAAGGTTCGCTGGTCCCCCAACGTTCGATCGCCGGCCGCTCGCTCGTGATGGTCATCGCCATCATGACGTTTCTCGCTTGTCTTGCCGCGGGCGCTGCCTACCTCGTCGCGCGTGCCGTCAACGATTGGACATCCTCGATCGCAAGCGAGATGACGATCGAGGTTCGCCCGATGCCGGGCCGTGATATCGAAGCCGATGTGTCCGCCGCGGCGGACGCGGCGCGCAAGACCAATGGGGTATCCGAAGTGAAGGTCTACACGCGCGCCGAGTCCGAAGCGCTGCTGCAACCCTGGATCGGCACGGGACTCGACGTCACCGACTTGCCCATCCCGCGCATGATTACGCTTGGGCAACAACCGCATGCCCGACCGGACACGGCCGATCTCAGCCGCAGGCTCGCGGCGCTTGGCCCCGCAGCCTCGCTCGATGATCATCGTGCCTTCATCTCGCGCCTCTCCACCATGGCGAACGCGCTCATCGTCGTCGCGATCGGCATCGTCGTTCTTGTGCTCGCCGCGAGCGGGCTCGCCGTCGGCTTCGCGACGCGCTCGGCGGTCGCTCTCAACCATGAGGTGGTGGAGGTGCTGCACCTCGTCGGTGCCGACGACAATTTTGTCGCGGGTGAATTCCAGCGGCGGTTTTTTGCGCTCGGCGTCGAGGGCGGTGCCATCGGCGCGGCGGCCGCGGCGATCTGCTATTTCGTCGCGGGCATTCTCTCCACGACATTCGCATCGAGCGCGGCCGCCGATCAGATGGAGGCGGTTTTCGGCTCGTTTCGATTCGGCGCGCTCGGCTACGTTCTCATTGCGGCGGTCGCGGTGACTGTCGCTTTTTCAACCTCGATCGTGTCACGGCTCACAGTGAAGCGGCGTTTGCGCTCGATGGCGTGACAATCAGGGCTTCAGCTTTTCGCATGAGAATGATCGGCATTCGGCTCCAAGAGGCCACGCAAAAGCTTCGGGGACGGTCCAAAAAAAGCACATGACCGGTCGATAAGGGCGCGCAAAGTTGTTCGCCACCGCTGCCTTCGGGGATGTTCCATGTTAAAAAGATATGAGCTTGATCAAAGACATAGCATTGTGGTCGATCGCGCGCCCAAATGCTTATTGGTGGTCGGCGCCTTCGAGATTAACTTGGCATGAAGGAATTCGCTCGAATTTGCCCTTGCGCCATGACAGTCGAGCACCGCCTTTGACGGGGTCGCGGATGAACGTCGGCGGGGCTGCCTCGGCGACTGGGGTCGCCGCCTTGACAGCACGGCGCTCGCGCTGGCGCCGTCATGCGGTTCGTGCGCTTGTGCTTTCTGCTCTCC
>JAFBAS010000083.1 GCA_019247605.1 Hyphomicrobiales bacterium | reverse complement strand
TGAAGGAAAGGCGAAAGTCCTTTTCGAGGGGCCCGAGCCCGGCACTTTGATCCAGCATTTCAAGGACGACGCCACCGCCTTCAATGCCAAGAAGCATGAGGTCATCGACGGCAAGGGCGTGCTCAACAACCGCATCAGCGAATTCCTCTTTCAGAACCTCAACGACATCGGCGTGCCGACGCATTTCATGCGCCGCCTCAATATGCGCGAGCAGCTCATCCGCGAGGTCGAGATCATCCCACTCGAGGTCGTGGTGCGCAATGTCGCCGCGGGTTCGCTTGCGACCCGGCTCGGCATCGAAGAGGGCACGCAGCTTCCGCGCTCCATCATCGAGTTCTACTACAAGAACGATGCGCTCAACGATCCGATGGTGTCCGAAGAGCATGTCACGGCGTTCGGCTGGGCCAATCCCCAGGAGATCGACGACATCATGGCGCTCGCCATTCGCGTGAACGACTTCCTCACCGGCGTCTTCCTCGGCGTCGGCATCCGCCTCGTCGATTTCAAGATGGAAACGGGCCGGTTGTGGGAAAACGACATGATGCGCATCGTCGTCGCCGACGAGATTTCACCCGACAGTTGCCGGCTCTGGGACATGAAGACCAAGGACAAGCTCGACAAGGATCGTTTCCGCCGCGACATGGGCGGGCTGATCGAGGCCTACACGGAAGTGGCGCGCCGGCTCGGCATCATCGCCGAGAACGAGCCCATGGTGAGCGCGGGGCCGAAACTCGTGCAGTGACGAGCCTCGCCATGTCGGGAAAGCCTTTCGGACGGGGGCGTCACCGCCCCCGTTTTTGCGTGCTCGCGGCGGCGACGCTCGCGTTGTTGTCCCTTTGCGGGTGCGAGTCCGGCTCCGATTTCATGGGCGCCGGCATCCCCTCCGCTTCGGGATGGACGCGTTTGCCGACTCGTGAATGGCTGCTTAACGAGGGATTTGGCCCGGCGAACATCGCCTATTGCGAGGTACCGTCCTGCCCGCGTCCGACTGTGGTCGCGACCTTCGCGGCGCAAGGCGAGGAGGCAAGACGCCTTTCCCGCGCGCTTGCCGATCCGAAAGCGCTGCTCAAGGCGGAGCGCTACAAGGTGGCGACGGCGCGCGATCCGAGGTTCAAGGCGAAGCCCGCTTCCGCCGAAAAGCCCAAGAGCCGGGAAAAGGCCGAGCGTATCGAGGCGGATGGCCTCGCAGGTTATCGCGTGACGCTCGTGCCCGAGGTCGCCGATGGGCATGAAGCCTTTGTGGTCGTGCTCGCGGCACGCGAGGGCGAGACGCTGAAGGCGGCGCTTGCCGTCACCACCGACGCGGACGCGGCGCTTCAGGCCGCGCGAGCCGCGGCGAAAACCTTCGCCCATGGGCCGCAAGAGCCTCCGCCGGTGCAAAAGCCCGCCGAAGAGATCGCCAAGTGATCATGGTGCTGCGATCGGGGTATTGCGAGAGGCGCCTCGAAGCTTTAGCGCATGCCAATCCTTCACCGCACGGAAGAGCCCCATGAAAGCGCGCATCACCGTCACCTTGAAGGACGGGGTTCTCGACCCGCAAGGAAAAGCGATCGAAGGCGCGCTGCGTTCGCTCGGCGTCGATGGGATCGCGAGCGTGCGCCAAGGCAAGGTGTTCGACGTCGAGCTCGCGAGCGCCGATCCGGAACGGGCGAAAGCGACGCTCAATTCGGCCTGCGAGAGGCTCCTCGCGAATACGGTGATCGAGGATTATCGCGTGGATGTGATTTGACTTGACACCCCTTCGCTTTAGCCAGCCGGCTATCTTGATCCGTGGCCGAGGGGTTTGGAATGCATATGCTGAAATTCACTTACGCGAGCATATTGGCGCTCGCGCTCGGCGCATGCCAGCAAGTGGGCACAAACAGCACGATCCAAGCCGCCCTGCCCGACGTTCCACCTGAATTCGCTACGGTTGTTCGAACGTCCTCACCTGATCCTGCCAAATGGGTATATCAGAAGATCAACGAGAGGGATCAGTGGCGATGCAGGCCGCTTTCCTGTCCGGACAACAGCGTCGTCACCGTCACGATCACCAAGAGCCCCACGCCCCGGCCAGACCCGGTGGCGCTGGATAGATACGTGAAGATCGAGATCCCCAAAGCGAACGAGAAATTCAACGCCACCTTGCCCAACCCGCAAGGGGTACGCGAGGCCAAGCTCGTCTCAAGCGCCGTCGAAAAGGTGCACGGTTATTATGCAATCCGGTCGATTTTCGATATGATGAACGACAAAGGTTCTTTCGAAGCCGTGGCACTCACGATATTCGCGGGAGGCTCTCTGGTGAAATTCGACTCAGCCGCCACGACGCTTCCGACGGCCAGAAAAAATCTCGACGACTTCGTGTCAGCCATGCAAATCGAGGGTCGTCCGCCCGAATGAAATCGGCTGTCATCCGCTTTCCCGGAATCAATCGCGAGGACGACGCGGCGCGCGCGCTTCGCCTCGTCACAGGCCGCAACGCGGAGATGGTCTGGCATGGCGAGGGCGAGCTTCCTTCAGGCACCGATCTCGTCGTGCTTCCGGGCGGCTTCAGCTATGGCGATTATCTGCGCTGCGGCGCGATCGCGGCTCGAAGCCCGATCATGGAAGCGGTCGGGGTGCACGCCAAGCGCGGCGGCCTCGTGCTCGCCATCTGCAATGGCTTCCAGATCGCCTGTGAGGCCGGTCTCCTGCCGGGCGTGCTGATGCGCAATGCGGCGATGCATTTCGTTTGCCGTTTCCAACATTTGCGGGTCGAGCGCGCCGACACGCCTTTCGCCAATGCCTATGCGAGGCACCAGGCCATCAAGGTGTGCGTCGCGCACGGCGAAGGCAATTACGTCGCCGATGAAGAGACGCTGGCGCGGCTCGAACGCGAGGGGCTCGTCGCCTTCCGGTATTGCGACGCGCGTGGAAATTTGAGCGAAGCGGCCAATCCGAATGGCGCGACGAATGCCATTGCCGGCATCTACTCGGAAAATCTGCGCGTGCTCGGCCTCATGCCGCATCCGGAGAATCTCGTCGATCCGTTGGTTGGGGGCATCGATGGGCGCGGCTTGTTCGAAAGCGTCGCGAGCGCGCTCGTCGAGGCGGCCTGACGCAACCGCGCCATTCCCGGCCGAGCGCGCCAAAGTCGCGCGAGGGAAGGGAACCCATGACCCCGCCGCTTTCTAGGCCTCCTTTCCGAGGCTCGCACGGCGAGCCTCGCCGGAGGCGACACGCGGTACGGGACCCGATGCGCGTGCCGCTGGTGGCGCGCGCCTGGCGCCAACGCATTGACGCGCCGCTTCGCTTCGCCCAAATGAGCGGCTCGACAGCAATTTTCCGCATCGACGAGAATGAACGAGCGCGCGCATATCTATCCGCCGGCCGAGCAGTCCCCGAGCTTCTCGGCGATCGAGAAGGAGATTCTCGAAAAGTGGAAGCACGACCGCATTTTCGAGGCGTCGGTCGCGAACCGTCCGCGCGTCATCGACGGCAAGTCGAACGAGTTCGTCTTCTACGATGGCCCTCCCTTCGCCAACGGGCTTCCTCATTACGGCCATCTCGTCACCGGCTTCGTCAAGGACCTGGTGCCGCGCTATCAGACGATGCGCGGGCGCCATGTGGAACGCCGTTTTGGCTGGGATTGCCACGGCTTGCCGGCGGAGCTGGAGGTCGAGAAGGAGACGGGCGTTTCCGGTCGCAACGCCATTCTCGAATGGGGCATCGCCAATTTCAACGCGGCTTGCCGCACCTCCGTTCAGCGTTTCACCAAGGAATGGGAATGGTACGTCACGCGCGAGGCGCGCTGGGTCTCGTTCGAGAACGACTACAAGACCATGGACCTCTCCTACATGGAGAGCGTCATGTGGGCGTTCAAAACGCTCTTCGACAAAGGCCTGATCTATGAGGGCTACCGCGTCGTTCCCTATAGCTGGGCGGTGCAGACTCCGCTCTCGAATTTCGAGACGCGCCTCGACAACTCTTATCGCGAGCGCGACGACCCGGCGCTCACGGTGGCCTTCACGCTGAGGCCCCACGGGCGCGGCTTTAAGGGCTACACCGGACCCGGGAAGCTTCTCGCCTGGACGACGACGCCTTGGACCTTGCCGTCCAACATGGCGCTCGCGGTCAACCCCGAGCTCGACTACGCCGTGATGGAGAAGGACGGCGAACGCCTGATCCTCGCGCAAGCGACGCTCGAGCGCTACGAGCGCGAGCTCAAGGAATACACGCAGGTCGATACCGTGAAGGGCGCCGATCTCGCGGGTCGCACCTACGAGCCGCTCTTCCCTTATTTCAAGGCGCATGAGCCGCAAGCCTTCATCGTCTTGGCGGCCGACTTCGTGGGCGTCGAGGACGGCACGGGCGCGGTGCATATCGCGCCGGGCTTCGGCGAGGAGGATATGGAGCTCGGGCGGGCCAAGGGCATTCAGATCGTGGTTCCCGTCGACGTCGCCGGGCGCTTCACCTCCGAGGTTCCGGACTACGAAGGCCTCAACGTCATCCATGAGGCCAATCCGAAGATCATCAAGGACCTCAAGGCGAAGGGTGTGGTGCTTCGCCATGAGCAGTATCGGCACAATTATCCGCATTGCTGGCGCACCGACGAGCCCTTGATCTACAAGGCGGTGAACTCCTGGTATCTGAAGGTCACCGCCTTCCGCGAGCGCATGGTCGAGCTCAATCGGGGCATCGACTGGGTGCCATCGCACATCCGTGACGGGCTCTTCGGCAATTGGCTCGCCAATGCGCGCGATTGGAACATCTCACGCGACCGCTTTTGGGGCGCGCCGATCCCCGTCTGGGTGAGCGACGACCCGAAATATCCGCGCATGGACGTCTATGGCTCGCTCGACGAGATCGAGCGCGACTTCGGCATTCGTCCGCTTGATCTGCACCGCCCGATGATCGACGAGCTGATGCGCCCGAACCCCGACGATCCGACCGGCAAGTCGACGATGCGGCGCGTTCCGGAGGTGCTCGATTGCTGGTTCGAGTCGGGCTCGATGCCGTTCGCCCAGCTGCATTATCCCTTCGAGAACAAGGAACGCTTCGACGCCAATTTCCCGGGCGACTTCATCGTCGAATATGTGGCCCAGACGCGCGGCTGGTTCTACACGCTCATGGT
>JAFBAS010000075.1 GCA_019247605.1 Hyphomicrobiales bacterium | reverse complement strand
ACGTCGGATCGGTGAGGCCCTGTTTCGTCAACAGCCCCGCCACGTAAGCGCCCGTGCCGAAGAAGGCGGCATGGCCGAGCGAAACGATCCCGGCATAGCCGAGGATGAGATCGAGCGAGAGCGCAAAGAGCGCCAGGATGGCGATCTCGTTGAAGAGGAGGCTTCGGCTCGGCCAGACGAGGATCGCGACGAGTGCCACGATCCAGAACACGATCTCGGAGAGGCGCCATCGGGCACGCCGGGCAAAGGCGCGCTCGAGGCTCGCATCGAGAGCGGCGCGCTCGGGTGGGGCACCACCCGTCATCTCGGCCGCGCGAACAAGCCCTGCGGGCGCAAGATGAGGACGATGATCATCACCGAATAGATCATGAAAGCGCCAAAGGCAGGCACGTAATATTTTCCGGCGACATCGGCGATGCCGAGAATGAGCGAGGCGAGGAAGGGGCCCGTGAGGCTCGACGTGCCGCCGACCGTGACCACGATGAGGAAGTAGATCATGAATTTGAGCGGGAAGTTGGGGTCGAGGCCGAGGATCTCCGTGCCCAAGGCGCCACCAAGCCCGGCGAGGCCCGAGCCGATCGCGAAGGTGACGGCGAAGATCGTGTTCACGTCGATGCCGAGCCCGCGCGCCACGCGCGCGTCATCGACCGCGGCACGCAGGCGGGCACCGAAGCGCGTGCGCGTCAAGACCGCTTGCAAGGCAATGACGAGAACGCCGCAGATCACGATGATGAGCGCGCGATAGATGCCGATCGAAACCCCCGCCCATTCGACGCGCGATTGCAAAAAAAGCGGCAGCTTGATGATGCGCTGCTCCGATCCCATGAAGTAGTCCGTCGCAGAGACCGCCATGAAGACGAGGCCGATCGAGAACAACACCTGATCGAGAGGGCTTCGCCCGTAGAGATGACGGTAGAGCAGCCGCTCGAGCACAAGGCCGAGAAGGGCGGCGGAGAGGAAGGCGAGCGGCAGCGTCGCGAGGAAAGGCACGCCGAGCTTTTCCATGGAGACGACGGTCACATATCCCCCCGCCATGGCGAAGGCACCATGCGCAAGGTTCACGAAATTCATGAGGCCGAGCGTCACCGCGAGCCCGCAAGCGAGCACGAAAAGCAGCATGCCGTAAGCGATGCCGTCGAAGAGGTTCGTCAGCATGAGCGTCGCACGCGCCGGTCCAAGACCGCCCGCCCGACGCATCGAAGGCTCGGCGAAGAGACCCGCGCGCCCGATATTCGGGGTGCGTTTGATTTCACGTCGACCCCTCCCCGATCAACAGCGTTTTTCGAGCGTCGAAAGAAAGAGACGCTTCCGATACGACCGCGTGCTTATTGCTTCGCGGCCTTCACCGGGTCCTTCACGTTCGGAACGGTCTCGAACTCGACATTGTAGAGCTGACCGTCCTTTTTCTCGACCTTGCGGATGTAGATGTTCTGGATGATGTCGCGCGTTTGCGGATCGATGGAGATCGGCCCGCGCGGGCTCGTCCACGCCATGCCTTTCATCGCGGCAAGGAGCGCATCGCCATCCGTCGAGCCGTTCGTCTTCTTGAGCGCGTCGTAGATGAGGCGCATGCCGTCATAGCCGCCGACCGCCATGAAGTTCGGTCGCATATTGTTGTCGGCCTTCTCGAAGGCCGCGACGAACGCCTTGTTTTCCGGGCTGTCATGGGCCGCCGAGTAATGATGCGACGAGACGACGCCGAGCGCGACATCGCCCATGCCGTTGAGCTGATCGTCGTCGGTGACGTCGCCGGTGCAGATGAGCTTCACACCCGATTTGTCGAGGCCACGCTCGAGGAATTGCTTCATGAAGAGAGCGCCGGAGCCTGAAGGCACGAAGACGAAAAGCGCGTCGGGCTTGAGATCCGCGACCTTCTGCAAAAAGGGAGAAAAATCGGGGTTGGCGAGCGGCACCTTGAGGTTGTCGAGCACCGTGCCGCCGCCCTTGGTCATGCCCTCGCTGAAGGCCTTCTCGGCGTCGAGCCCCGGCCCGTAATTCGAGACGAGCGTCACGACTTTCTTGATGCCGTTCTTCAATGCCCAATCGGCCATCGGCACGGTCGCCTGCGGCAAGGTGAAGCTCGTGCGCACGATGTAAGGGGAGGCTTCGGTAATGGTGGCCGTGCCCGCCGCCATCACGACCTCGGGCACTTTCGCCTGCGTCGCCAGCGGGGCGACGGCGAGCGCGATCGGCGTGAGCCCAAAGCCCGCGAGGAAGGCCACCTTGTCGTTGACGATGAGCTCCTGGGCGATGCGCTTCGACACATCGGGCGTGCCGGTATCGTCCTTGACGATGAGCTCGATCGTCTTGCCCGCGACCTTGTCGCCGTTCTGCTGCATGAAAAGGCGCGCGGCGGCATCGATCTGCCGCCCTGTCGAGGCTTGCTGGCCGGTCATCGGCAAGATGAGGCCGATCTTGACGGTATCCTGCGCTGCCGCGCACCCCGACCAAAACGCGGCCGCAAACAGAGCGAGAACCGTTTTCGAAATCCGTCGTGCCGCCATCAAATCCTCCTCGAGGCGAAATACATCGCCATTTCGCCGCAAACATTACCCAAGTGGAATAATGATGCAAAGTTGAACGCACTTCCGCGCGTCACACCCGCGCAGGCTTGACGGAAGCGGGCGCGAAGTGACGGATACGGAAGGACGGTTCTCAAAGCAACAGACGAAGGGAGCGTGCGATGCAGCTTGCCATGATCGGACTTGGCAGAATGGGCGCCAACATCGTGCGCCGACTGATGCGTGACGGCCATGAATGCGTCGTTTACGACGCCAATCCGAAGGCGGCCGAGCCGCTCGCGAGCGAAGGCGCGGTGGCCGTCAAGAGCCTCGCCGAGCTCAAGGAGCGCTTGCAAAAGCCGCGCGCCGCCTGGGTGATGGTTCCGGCAGGTGAGATCACGGAAGGCACGGTGGAAGAGCTCGGCTCCCTTTTCGAGAAGGACGACGTCATCATCGATGGCGGCAACACGTTCTGGAAGGACGACATCCGCCGCGCCAAGAAGCTCAAGCCGAAGGGTGTCCATTACCTCGATGTCGGCACGAGCGGCGGCATCTGGGGGCTCGATCGCGGCTATTGCATGATGATCGGCGGGGACAAGCCGGTCGTCGATCGTCTCGACCCCATCTTCCGCACGCTCGCGCCCGGGCTCGGCAACATTCCCCGCACCCCCAATCGCGAGAAGCGCGATGCGCGCGCCGAGATGGGCTATGTGCATGCCGGCCCGACCGGGGCGGGGCATTTCGTCAAGATGGTTCACAACGGCATCGAATATGGCTTGATGCAAGCCTATGCCGAGGGGTTCGACATTCTCCACCACGCCGACAGCAAGGAGCTCCCCGAAGCGCACCGCTTCGAGCTGAACCTGCCCGACATTGCCGAAGTGTGGCGGCGCGGCAGCGTCATCTCCTCCTGGCTGCTCGACCTTACGGCCTCGGCCTTCGCGGCGGACGAGAAGCTTGAAGGTTTCGAAGGGCATGTGGAGGATTCGGGTGAAGGTCGCTGGACCGTGTTCGCCGCCGTCGAGGAAGCCGTCCCGGCGACGGTCCTGACATCGGCCCTCTACACGCGGTTTCGCTCGCGCGAGAGCGAGAGCTTCGCCGAAAAACTCCTTTCAGCCATGCGCAAGGGTTTCGGCGGTCACCACGAGGCGAAGGTCGATTAACGAATTTCGCCGAAACTGATCGCCTATGACGCCGCATTCCTGGGCGGCGTCACCCTCCCGCGAGCCGGTCCCGCCTTGCGGAATGCCTTGGAGCCGGCCATGCCTTCGCCTTCCCCAAAGACTTCCGCGCCGAGCGTTCTCGTCATCATGGGGGTCTCGGGTTCCGGCAAGACGACGATCGCCACTTTGCTCGCAAGAAAGCTCGGCTGGGAGTACCGCGACGGGGACGAATTCCACCCGCCCGCCAATGTCGAGAAGATGAAGGGCGGCGTGCCGCTCACCGACCAGGATCGCTGGCCGTGGCTCGAGGCGATCGCGCGTTTCATCGACGATGAGCTCGCCAAGGGCACCAAAACGATCGTCACCTGCTCGGCCTTGAAGAAAAGCTACCGGGAAATCATCGTCGACGACCGGAAAGGAGTTCGCCTCGTCTATCTGAGAGGCGAGAGGGCGCTTCTCGAAGGAAGGCTTCAAAGCCGCCACGGCCACTTCATGCCAAGCTCGCTTTTGCAGAGCCAATTCGACGCTCTCGAGGAACCGGGATCCGAAGAAAACCCGCTCACCGTCTCGGTCGACGCGACGCCCGCGCAAATCGTCGATCACATACTCGGCGAGCTGAAGCTCGCGCCCTCACGCTAAAATAGTCTCACAAATCCTGCCGCACCTCTCGGCGCCTCGCGCGAGGACGCGCCGCCGGGCTTAAGCTTTTGTAATCTGCCTGGAATACAAAGGCAGGGTGGCAAGGTGTGAGATGCGGGCAGGCGTCAACGCGCCGGGCCTCGCGAGGGTGCGCTCGAGGACGGGCCATAGCCCTCGGGGCGGGATGGACAGTCGCTGCACAGGCGGTCATATGCAAACGCATGTTGCCAGGAGGACGGAGGCGGGGCGATGGGGTTCGCGGGGGGAGGTGTCGCCTCCCATGTCGGGTCCGAGCCGAAGCGGAGGCGTGCGTGAATCACGGCGCCCCTGCGCAAAAGCACTACACGCAAATTCGCGGCGCGCGCGTGCGGCGCGGGAGGAGCGCGCGTCCCTTCGCGGCGCTCATCGCTCTGCCTTTCCTCGGCTGCTCGCTTCTCGACAATCCGAACCCGAAGCTCGACGTCGAAACCCCCGTCTCCTATCGCGAGGCCCGAGCCGTCCCGGCACCCGCGCCGGCGCTCGATTGGCCACGCGAATTCCGCTCCCCGGAGCTCACGCGACTTTCCGTCGATGCGCAGGCCGGAAATTTCGACATTGCGGCAGCGCTTGCGCGGATTGTCCAAGCTCAGGGCCAAGCCGAGATCGCCGGCGCGGCGCTCTATCCGACCGTGAATGCCGACGTGAGCGCGGATCGTGCCGGCTCGCCCGGCACGCTGCACAGCAAGCGCGGGCCGTTTCGAACCGTGGCGAGCAACCTTTTCTCGCTCGGGCTCACGGCGAGTTACGAGCTCGATTTTTGGGGACTCAACGCGGCGAATGCGAGAGCCGGGCGGCTGCTTCTCGAGGCGAGCCGGTTCGATCGCGACGTCGTGGCGCTCATGACGGCGGCTTCGGTCGCGAATACGTATTTCACGGTCCTCGGATCGCAGGATCGCCTGCGCATCGCGCGGCAGAACACGCAAACGGCGGAACGCGTGCTCAAAGCCATCCAAAACCGCTTCTCGGTCGGCACAGCTTCCGCGCTCGATGTTTCGCAAGAGGAAAGCCTCGTCGACACTCAGCGCGCCTCGATTCCCCCGCTCGAGCAAACGGTCCTGCAAAGCAAGAACCTCATCGCCGTGCTTGTTGGACGCCCGCCCGAGAGCGTGTCCATCAAGGGAGGATCGCTCGACAGGATTTTCGTGCCGCATGTGCCCCCCGGCATTCCTTCGCAGCTTCTCCTGCGCCGTCCCGACATCGCGGAGGCCGAAGCCCAGCTCGCCGCGCAGAACGCGAGCGTCTATGCGGCGCGCGCCGCCTTCTTTCCGACGATCCGGCTGAGCGGGAGCGGCGGCGTGGAAAGCCTTCTCCTCAAGAACCTGTTTCGCTCGGACGCCTTCTTCGGCCAAATGGCCGCGAGCGCGACGCAACCGATCTTCGACGGCGGAAATCTCGAAGGGCAATTCACGTTGCAGAAGGGCAAGCAGGTGGAGCTCCTGCAGAATTACCGCAAGGCGATCGTGCAGGCCTTCACGGATGCCGAAAATGCGCTCATCGCGATCCAGGAGACGACACGCCATGAAAAGCTCGAGGCCGAGGTGGTCGCCGCTTCCACCAGGGCCTACAACCTGACCGAACAGCAGCTTCACGAAGGAACGATCGACATCACCACCGTGCTCAACACGCAGCAAACGCTCTTTCAGGCCGAAGACACGCTGTCGCAGATCAAGTTGCAGCGCCTCACGGCCGTGGTGAGCCTCTATCAGGCTCTCGGGGGCGGCTTTGCGCGCGATCAATATCCCGTGACCCCGGATGATCAGCCCGCGACGGATTCCGGCACTATATTACCTTCTGGAGTTGTCGCGGCGCCCGGCTATCAACCATGAAACGCTTTCTCCTTCTCCTCATCGTCCTCGTCGGCGGGGCCTATTACGCCAACCAGGCCGGGCTCGTGCCGAGCTGGCCTCGCATGCCTTTGCCGGAATGGGTGCCGTCATGGGCTCGCGTCGGCCATGACGCCGTGGCGTCAAATGCGGCCAACGAGGGGCAGGGGCGCCGACAGGGCGGGAGGCAGGCGCGTTCAGGCGGGCAAGGCCGTTTCGGGCAAGGGGGCGACGAGGGTCCCGTGCCCGTCGTCGCCGCGGCATCGAGCTACGAGGACGTCCCGGTCACGACAGACGCCGTCGCGACGGTACAGGCGCTCAACACCGTGACCGTGCGTCCGCAGGTCGACGGCAAGCTCATCGAGCTCGATTTCACCGATGGTCAGGATGTGAAAAAGGGTGACGTCCTGGCACGCATCGATCCGGCGACCTACCAGGCCCAATATGATCAGGCGGTGGCCAAGAAGGCACAGGACGAGGCGACCCTCGCCAACGCCCGAAACGATCTTTTGCGCTATCAGCGGCTCGCCCAGACGGAGGCGGGCTCGAAGCAACAGGCGGACACGCAAAAGGCCCTGGTCGCTCAGCTCGAGGCGCAGGTGAATGGCGACCAGGCCGCCATCGATAACGCCAAGGCGACGCTCGGTTACACGACGATCACCTCGCCCCTCGATGGGCGCACCGGCATTCGGCTGGTCGACCAGGGCAATATCTTGCACGCTTCCGACCTCACCGGAATCGTCATCATCACTCAGCTCAAGCCGATCTCGGTCATCTTCAACCTGCCGCAGCAGCAATTGCGCGCGGTGAACGCGGCGATGGCGAAAGGTCCCGTCGCGGTGAACGCGCTCGAAGCGGACAACACGACAATCATCGACAAAGGCTTCATCCAGGTGGTGGACAACCAGGTCGACCAGACGACGGGGACCATAAAATTCAAGGCGCTCTTTCCCAATGAGCACCTGCAATTGTGGCCGGGCCAGTTCATCAATGTGCGCCTCTACATCGACATTCTGTCGCACGCGGTCGTGGTGCCGACGGCGGCGGTGCAGCGCGGGCCGAACGGCGCCTATGTCTATGTGCTCGGCGAGAATTCCAAGGTCTCGCTGCGCAACGTCACGGTCACGCGCCAAAACGAGACGCAAGCGGTCGTTGCCTCCGGCCTCATGCCCCCTGAGCAGGTGGTGACCACCGGCTTCTCGCGCCTCACCGATGGCACCGAAGTGCGCATCGCACCCGAACAGGCGCAAGCCGATACGGGAAGCGCTGTGCCCGGACCCGGGCAGCGAACGGGTGACCAGGCGAGCAATGAAGCGTCGCCCGGTGCGCCGGACGGCGCGCCTTCCGGCTCACGCTCGAAGGGGCCCGCGAGCTCCGGGGAGGCGGGCCAGGGTGCCGGCGCGGGCCAGGGCAGTGAGCGCGTGGGACGCCATCAGCGGGGGCAGCACTCTCCCGGCAATGCGCAGGCTCCTCCCTCGGCGGGAGCTGCCGCGTCGCAATGAGCATCTCGACGCCTTTCATCGAGAGGCCGATCGCGACTTCGCTTCTCGGCTTCGCGGTCCTGCTCTGCGGCATTCTCGGCTTCGAACGCCTGCCCGTCTCGGCCTTGCCGCAAGTCGATTTCCCGACGATCCAGATCACGACGCAACTGCCGGGCGCGAGCCCCGACACGATCGCCTCGCTCGTCACCGCTCCGCTCGAGCGGCAGTTCGGGCAGATACCCTCGCTCTCGACCATGTCGTCCCAGAGCTCGTTCGGGTTGTCGCAGGTGACACTGCAATTCGAGCTCGATCGCGATATTGACGCCGCGGCGCAGGACGTGCAATCCGCGATCAACGCGGCGGGATCGACCTTGCCGCGGAACCTCCCCTACCCGCCGACCTACGCCAAGGTAAATCCGGCCGACACGCCGATCCTCACGCTCGCGCTCACCTCGAAGACGGAATCTCTGCGCACGCTTTCGGACCTCGCCGACACGCTCCTGGCGCAGCGGCTGAGCGAGGTGACCGGTGTCGGCCATGTCTCGGTCGAAGGCGGCATCAAGCCCGCGATCCGCATCCAGGCCGACCTCGCGCGCCTTGCCTCATACAGGATCGGCATGGAGGATTTGCGCGCCGCGATCGTGGGCGCGAATGTCGCGGGCTCTAAGGGCGCGCTCGATGGGGCACAGCAATCCTACACGATCGCGGCGAATGACCAGATCGCGGCGGCGCAAGCCTACCGCACTGTCGTCGTCGCCTATCGCAACAACGCACCGGTGCTGCTTCAGGATGTGGCCGTCGTCATCGATGGGCTCGAGAATTCGCGCGTCGGTGGCTGGTACCAAGGCGAGCCCGCCGTCATCATCGATGTGCAGCGACAACCCGGCGCCAACATCATCAGCACCGTCGATGCCGTAAAAAAGGAGCTGCCACGCCTGTCTCTCTCCATGGCGGCAGGCGTGAATCTCAAGATCGTCAACGACCGAACCGAGACGATCCGAGCCTCGATTGCGGATGTGGAATTCACGCTCGTCGTGGCCGCCGCCCTCGTCGTGCTCGTGGTGCTCCTTTTCCTGCGCACCTTGCGAGCCACGATCATCGCCGGCGTCGCGCTTCCCTTGTCCATCATCGCGACCTTCGCGGTGATGTGGCTTGCGGGTTTCTCGCTCGACAATCTCTCGCTGATGGCGCTCACCATCGGCACGGGTTTCGTCGTCGACGATGCGATCGTGATGATCGAAAATATCGTGCGCAACATGGAAGCGGGGAAATCGCCGCTTCAGGCGGCGCTCGACGGCGCGGGACAAATCGGCTTCACCATCGTCTCCCTTACCGTGTCGTTGATCGCGGTCTTCATCCCACTGCTTTTCATGACCGGTCTCGTCGGACGCATGTTCCGCGAATTCGCGCTCACCTTATCGATTGCGGTCGTGGTCTCGGCAATCGTGTCGTTGACGCTCACGCCGATGATGTGCGGCCAGATTCTGCGATCGGTCGCCGAGCGGCCGCCCGGCGCTCTGTCACGCGCGGCCGAATGGCCCATGACCGTGATGACCCGCTTCTACATGAGGACGCTCTCCTTCGCGCTAGCGAGGCGCCGCTTCATGCTGGTTCTCACCTTCGGCACGCTTGCGTTCACCGGATATCTCTACGTGGTGATCCCGAAGGGTTTCCTGCCGCGCCAGGACACGGGCCTCCTGAACGTCGTTCTTCAGGGCGCGCCCGATGTCTCCTTCCTGGAGATGACAAGGCTTCAGAGCGCGGTCTCGAGCATCATCAGCAAGGACAAGGATGTGGGCGGCGTCGTCGCCGTGCTTGGCGTCGGCACGCTCAACGCAACCCCGAATGTCGGCCATCTCGCGGTGACGCTCACGCCGCGCGCCCGCCGTGACGACACCGCCGATGTCATCGGGCAACGCCTGGCGAAAGAGGCTTCCGAGGTCGCGGGCGTCACGCTCTTCGTGGAGCCGGTGCAGGACATACAGATCACGACGCGCGCCAGCCGCTCGCAATATCAATACACCTTGACCGGCACCGATGCCGACGAGATCGGGAAATGGGCGGCAGAACTTGCCGATCGCCTGCGCTCGGATGCAACTTTCCGCAACGTCGCGCTCGAGACGCAAGATGGGGGGCTGCGCACCTTCATCGACATCGATCGCGAGATGACGGGCAGGCTCGGCCTTTCTGTGCAAAACATCGACGACACACTGAACGATGCTTATGGCCAACGGCAGATCTCGACGATTTACGCGCAATCCAATCAATACCGCGTCATTCTCGAGGCAGCTCCGCAATACCTTACCGATCCCGCCGCGCTCGAGAAGCTCTACGTTGCGGGCTCGACGAATACGGCGCTCGCAACCGCCCTCGGTGCCTCCTCGACGCCGACTGTCACCACGGCGGGCAATGGCGGGCCGCAAGTGCCGCTTGCCACCATCGCCAGGGTGCGGCGCACGACTGCACCCTTGTCGATCTCCCATGAGGAACAATTCCCGGCCGCGACCATCTCCTTCGACCTTGCACCTGATGCGTCGCTCGGCACCGCGGTAACCGCGATCAGCCGCGCCGAGCGCGAGATCGAGCTCCCGCTTTCGGTCACGGGCTCGTTCAGCGCGGACGCCGCGGAGTTCAACCGCTCGCTTGCCGGCGAGCCCTGGCTGATCCTTGCCGCCGTGATCACCATCTATCTCGTGCTCGGTATGCTCTACGAGAGCTTCATCCATCCCGTGACGATCCTCTCCACCTTGCCTTCCGCCGGCGTCGGCGCGCTGTTGGCGCTCATGCTCTTCAAGCAGGATCTGTCGATCGTCGCCCTGATCGGGATCATCCTCCTGATGGGCATCGTGAAGAAGAACGCCATCATGATGATCGACTTCGCGCTCGATGCCGAGCGTGGCGACGGATTGTCGCCGACCGACGCCATCCGGCGCGCCTGTCATCTGCGGTTCCGTCCGATCATGATGACGACGCTCGCCGCGCTCTTCGGTGCGCTGCCGCTCGCGCTCGCTCATGGAACGGGCGCCGAGCTTCGCGTCCCGCTTGGCATCACCATCATCGGCGGGTTGCTCCTGAGCCAGCTTCTGACGCTTTACACTACCCCGGTGATCTACCTTCTCTTCGAGGGGTTGCGCGACCGTTTCTGGGGAAGGCGCGAGCCGCCGCCCCGCCCGACAGCCGCGATCGTGCTCATGCCCACGCCCGCCCCACCGCTTGGCCAGGAAGCGGCGGAGTGATGAACATCTCCGCACCCTTCATCCGGCGGCCCGTCGGCACGACGCTGATGGCGATCGGTTTGTTTCTCGTGGGCGCCGTCGCTTACGCATTTTTGCCCGTGGCGAGCCTCCCCTCTGTGGAATTTCCGGTCATCCGCGTCATCGCGACGCGACCTGGCGCCGATCCGGAAACAATGGCGGCTTCCGTCGCGGCCCCTCTCGAACGCCATCTCGGCGAGATCGCCGGCGTCAACGAGGTCACCTCGAATTCGACGCTCGGCTCCTCCACCATCGCGATCCAGTTCGATCTCGATCGCAACATCGACAACGCGGCTCGCGACGTGCAAGCGGCGCTCAACGCAGCCGCGACCGATCTGCCGGGCGACCTGCCGACGCTTCCGAGCTTCCGCAAAGCAAACCCGGCGGCCGCGCCCGTCATCATTCTCGCGCTTACGTCCGACACGCTGCCACCGAGCGCCGTCTACGACGCGGCCGACACGGTGATCGCGCAGCGGATTTCGCAAGTCGACGGTGTGGGCGAGGTCACCGTGAACGGCGCCGAGCAGCCCGCCATCCGGGTGCGCGTCGATCCGGCGCGGTTGGCGGCCATGGGCATCAGCCTCGAGGCCATCCGCACCGCGATCGTGAATGCCAATGCGCCGAACCAGCTCGGCAGCTTCGAGAACGAAACGCAAAGCGAGACGATCGGCACCAATGATCGGATAACCGCCTTGCAGGATTACCGCGACATCGTGGTGACGGCGGCCAACGGAACCATCGTCAAGCTCTCTCAGATCGCGCAGATCGAGCGCGGCGTGCGCAACAGCCGCGCGGCGGGCTGGTACAACCGCAAGCCTGCCGTGCTGCTCATCGTGACCAAGCAGGCCAACGCCAACGTGATCGAGACCGTCGACCGGGTGAAGGCGCTGATCCCGCAATTGCGGCGCTTGATCCCGGCGGGCGTGAACATCGAGGTGATGGCCGATCGCACCCTCACCATCCGTGCCTCGATCAACGACATCCAGCGCACCTTGATGATCGCCATCGCGCTCGTGATGATGGTGGTTTTCCTGTTCTTGCGGCGCGCCACTCCCACCATCGCCGCCGGCATCACGGTGCCCCTGTCGCTCTCTGGCACCTGCGCCGCCATGTGGCTTGCCGGCTTCACGCTCGACAACCTCTCGCTCATGGCGATCACGATCTCGGTCGGTTTCGTCGTCGATGACGCGATCGTGATGATCGAGAACATTCACCGCAACATGGAAACCGGGATGGGCCGGCTCGAGGCCGCGCTCGTCGGCGCGCGCCAGATCGGCTTCACGGTGGTGTCGATCTCCGTGTCGTTGATCGCAGCCTTCATCCCGCTCCTGTTCATGCAGGGAATACTCGGGCGGCTCTTTCGCGAGTTCTCGCTTACGCTTGTCTTCGCGATCGTGGTGTCGACCTTCGTATCGCTCACCGTCACGCCGATGATCTGCGGGCGCTTCATGCGCCGCGAGGATGGCGCGAAGCCGCGCTGGTATGATCGGGCGATCGAGGGCTCTCTCGCGCATCTCACGCAAGCCTATGCGCGAACCTTGCGCATCGGGCTTCGGCACCCTTGGCTGATGCTGCTCGTGACGCTCGCGACCATAGCGCTCACGGTCGAGCTCTTCCGCACCACCCCAAAGGGCTATTTTCCTCAGGACGATACCGGCCTCCTTTTCGGTTTCGCCGAGGCTTCGCCCGATATCTCGTTCCCGGCGATGACACAGCTACAGCAGAAGGCCGGAGACATCGTGGTTTCGGATCCCGCGGTCGCGGGCGTCTCTTCTTTTGTCGGCGGCCAATCGACCGTAAACCACGGCACTTTCTATGTGAGTCTCAAGCCCGAAGCCGAGCGCAAGCTCTCCGCGCTCCAGGTCATCGCGCGCATGCGAGAGAAGCTGGACAGGCTCGCGGGGCTGCGCGTCTATTTCTTCCCGGTGCAGGATTTGCGTTCGGGCGCAAGGCAAGGCAAGGCGCAATACCAGTTCACGCTCTGGGATCCGAATTTCGCCGAGCTCGTGGAATGGTTTCCGAAGGTCCTCGAGCGCATCCGGAAGGTGCCGGGCCTGGTCGATGTTGCGTCCGATCGCGAGAAGGGCGGGCTCGAGGCGAATGTCGTGATCGACCGCGACGCCGCCTCGCGCCTCGGCGTCGCCATTCAAGACATCGACAACGCGCTCGGGGACGCCTATGCGCAAAGACAGGTCTCGACGATTTTTTCTCAGCGCAACCAGTATCGCGTTGTGCTCGAGGTCACGCCGTCGCGTTCACGCGACCCCTCCGATTTCGCGGATCTTTACGTCCCGGGACGAAATCACGTCGCCGTGCCATTATCTTCCGTCGCGCGTGTCGAGCGCACTTCCGCGCCGCTCGTGGTCAATCACGAAGGCCAGTTTCCGTCGATCACGATCACCTACAACCTTCCGCCGAACGCGCCGGCCGGTGCCGCGACCGACGCCATACAAAAGGCTGTCGACGACATGCACCTGCCGGCGGGCCTGCATGCCGAGTTCGCGGGCGACGCCAAGGCCATCGCCGATAATTCGAGCGGCCAGGGCGTGCTCATCCTTGTGGCGCTGCTTGCCGTCTACATCGTGCTCGGCGTGCTTTACGAGAGCCTCGTGCATCCGGTGACCATCATCTCGACGCTGCCGTCGGCGGGGCTCGGCGCGCTGATCGCGATCAACGTGGCGGGGCTCGACCTCACGGTGATCGCCTTCATCGGCATCATCCTCCTCATCGGCATCGTGAAGAAGAACGGCATCATGCTCGTGGATTTCGCCATTCACGCGGAGCGCGTGCGCGGGTTGCGACCGTCCGAATCGATCCTCGAGGCCTGCATCGAGCGCTTCCGCCCGATCCTGATGACGACGCTCGCTGCCCTCTTCGGCGCCATTCCGCTCGCTATCGCCACGGGCGCGGGCGCGGAGCTTCGCCGCCCTCTCGGCATCACCATCGTGGGCGGTCTCATCCTGTCGCAGGCGCTCACGCTCTACACGACGCCGGTGATCTATTTGCAGATGGCGCGCCTTTCGCGCTTCTGGCGATGGCGACGTTCCGATGAGCCGCACGCCGCACCGGCGGCGACTTGAAAGTCTTGCAATAGAACGGCTTGCAGGCTGGTGCCAAATATGTCACCATGACGAATGCAAACTCGGCCGATCTCGTGGATCAGGGCAGCCCGAAAGGATTTTGAGGCCTTCCCGCGCGAGGTTCAAAGCGACGCGCTCGACGCTCTGGCGATAGCCGCCGAAGGCGGCAAGTCCGATAACGCCAAGCCGTTCAAGGGCGTCGATGGTGGAGGTGGCTTTAATATGAGCGAGGACGAATTCGAGCTGGTGCGCGGCAACGGTAACGTGTATCGCGACTTTGGTCGGCCGAATGCGGGGCTCGAGCAGGCACGCGCCATGATCGCCGCGAAGATCATTCGTACACTCGATGAGCGCAAGCTCTCGACGCGCGACGCCGAGCGGCTTACTGGTGTATCCCATTCGGAATTTTCTCGCATCCGCAACGCGCAGCTACGTCGTTTCACGCTCGACCGGATGATCGCGATCCTTGGTAAGATCGACGAAGACATTGAGATAAACGTAGGCTTTCACTCTCGCCGCCGGCAACGAGAGCATAGCGCGCCACATATTCGCGGAGGACGTGATGCAATTGCGACTAAGGGCGCGAAGCCAAGAATCAGGCAACGAGCTTAAATCTCCTCGAGGGCCGACCTCCATGCGGGTGGGCCTTCAGCCCACCCCTCGCGCCGATCCCCTCCCGCCCCGCTCCCGCAAAGCCGAGCGCACGAGCCGGTAACCCAGCAGGATGGCGACGAGCGCCGCGTAGAAAAGCGGCTCGATAGGCACCTTCACGGAAAGCAGGAAATGCAGCACCGCGAGGATCGCGACGAGATACACCCAGCGGTGAATGCGGTTCCAAGCCTGCGCGCCGAGGCGACGGATCGCGAAATTATTCGACGTGATCGCGAGCGGCACGAGAATGATGAAGGCGGCCATGCCGATCGTGATGTAGAGACGCTTGAGAACATCGGCGACGATCGCGGAGAGATCGAGCCCCTGGTCGAGAACGAGATAGGTCAAAAGGTGCATCACCACGTAATAAAAGCACAAGAGCCCAAGTACGCGCCGATAGCGGACGAGGTTGATGCCGGTGAGCTGCCGCAAAGGCGTGATCGTGAGGCTCGCGATGAGGAAGCGCAGTGCCCAAAGTCCGAGCGCATGCTCGAGCGCTTTCATCGGATCGGCGCCGAGCTGGTCCGTGAGCCCGAGCTCGAACCACCAGAGGGCGGGGATGAAGCCTAAGGCATAGACGAGGAGTTTCGGGACTTGCCAATTTGCCACGAGCCCTTTGCCGCCTCTTGGGACGGCTCGCGCTCGCGGCAACGAAGGAGCCTCGACGGTCATCAAAAGAACTTGCGCAAATCCATGCCGGAATAGAGGCTTGCGACCTCATCGGCATAACCGTTGAAGGGAAGCGTCTCGCGGCGTTTCACCAGAAGCCCACCCTCCCCGATCCGGCGCTCCGTCTTCTGGCTCCAGCGCGGATGATCCACCTCCGGATTCACATTGGAGTAAAAGCCGTATTCGTTCGAGTTCTGGATGTTCCAGGTGGTCGGTGGCACGTTGTCGACGAGCTTGATGCGCACGATCGACTTGATGCCCTTGAACCCATATTTCCACGGCACGACGAGGCGCAACGGCGCGCCATTCTGATTGGGAAGCGTCTCGTCGAAGATTCCAGTGGCGAGAAGCGTGAGCGGGTGCATGGCCTCGTCGATCCGCAATCCCTCGACGTAAGGCCATTCGAGCGGCTGAAAGAGGCCGCGTTGGCCGGGCATTTCGGCGGGCCGCATGAGCGTCTCGAAAGCCACGAACTTGGCGCTTCCCAAAGGTTCGGCGCGCTCGAGCACCTTCGCGAGAGGGAAGCCGACCCAAGGGATCACCATCGACCAGCCCTCGACACAACGATGGCGGTAAATCCGCTGCTCGAGCGTGAAGGGCTTCACGAAATCCTCGAGTGCATAATCGGCGGGCTTTGCGACGAGCCCTTCGACCTTCACGGTCCACGGCTTCGTGGTGAGCGTATGGGCGTTCTGGCCCGGATCGCCCTTGTCGACGCCGAATTCGTAATAGTTGTTGTAGGTTGTCACGTATTCGCGCGCGGTCACCGGCTCGCTTGTCGAGAATTTGCCCTTCTCGAAACTGAGCGCCGCGGCTTGCGCTGGTGAGGACGAAAGGCTCGCGAGCGGAAGAGAAACGCCTCCGGCCAAGGCGCCCGCTCCGAGGCCTGCCGCCTTGCCCATGAGCTCGCGGCGATTCATGTGTACTTGCTTCGGGGTGATCTCCGAAGGACGAATGTCGTTGCCGTTGCGGCTGCGAATGATCATCTCGATCTCCTCGCCGAGGTCGCTATCGCCCAGTTACGGCAACAATTAGGTTTCCCGGCCTAACATTTACGTGAAAACCCTTCACGATGTTACGCTAGAGCGATGACGGCTCGCTACGCGAGATCCTCATTCCACGTCCTCCCGTCCCGCTCGACGAGCGCGATCGACGCCGCGGGACCCCAGGTCCCCGCTATGTAAGGCCGGGGCGCCTCTCCGGCGCGGCTCCACGCCTCGAGGATCGGATCGATCCAGCGCCAGGCCGCTTCGACCTCGTCACGGCGCATGAACAAGGATTGATTGCCGCGGATCACATCCATGACAAGGCGTTCATAAGCCTCCGGGACATGTCCCGTGAAAGCTTCGGCGAAGCTCATGTCGAGAGGCACATGCTGGAGCCGCATCCCGCCGGGGCCGGGTTCCTTGATCATCAGCCAGAGCTTGATCCCCTCATCTGGCTGAAGCCGGATCACGAGCCGATTGGCGGGGATGGTGTTCGTGCCTCCATCGAAGATCGCATGCGGCACGGGCCGGAAGGCGACCTCGATGTCGGAAACGCGCTGCGGCAAACGTTTGCCGGTGCGCAAATAGAAAGGCACGCCGGCGAAACGCCAATTCGCCACGCCCGCCTTGATGGCGACGAAAGTCTCGGTGTTGGAGGCCTTCTTGCCGAGTTCCTCGAGATAGCCTGGCACCGCCTCTCCATCGACCGCGCCCGCGCGGTATTGGCCTCTCACAGTGAGGCTCGAAGCGTTGGCGTCGGTGATCGGCACGAGCGCTTTGAGGACCTTGAGCTTCTCGTCACGCAAGGCATCGGCCGCGAACGCCGAGGGAGGCTCCATGGCAACGAGGCAAAGAAGCTGGAGCATGTGGTTTTGCACCATGTCGCGCAGCGCGCCGGAAGCGTCGTAATATTCGGCGCGCTTCTCGACCCCGATGGTCTCGGCGACCGTGATCTGCACATGGTCGATATGAGCGGAATTCCACACGGGCTCGAAGAGCGCATTGGCGAAGCGCAAGGCCATGAGGTTCTGAACGGTCTCCTTGCCGAGGTAGTGATCGATCCGGAAGATCTGCGGCTCCTTGAACACGGCGCCAATGGCATCGTTGATTTTCGCGGCGGATGCGCCGTCATGTCCGATGGGCTTCTCGACAATGATGCGAGCCTTCGGCGTGACGAGATGATGCTTTGCGAGTTGTTCCGCGATCGGGCCGAAAAGCTCGGGGCTTGTCGCGAGGTAAAAGGCGCGCACGCGCTCCTCGCCGCCGGCGAGTTTCTCGGCGAGCTCGCGCCACCCCTTCTCGCCCGTCACATCGACCGAGACATGCTGGATTCTCTCGAGGAAGCGCTTGAACGCCGGCGATGCGGTCACGTCCTTGCCGACGAAAGCGCGAAGTGAGACCGCGACGCTCTCGCGAAACTTCTCCTCGCTCATCTCGCGTCGAGCCACGCTGATGATCCGCGTCGGTTCGGTGAATTGACCGTCGCTGTCACGCTGGAAGAGCGCCGGAAAGAGCTTGCGATGGGCAAGGTCGCCCGTTCCGCCGAAGACGACGAGATCGAAAGCCTCGACGCTGATGATCCGCGAAACCATTGAAGAGCCTTTGCGCGATAAATGGGGAGCTTTACGGGATTGGCTAGCATTTATCGACTCGAAGCTCGAACCGGTTTTCGAGCATTCAAGATATGTGCCGATGACGATGCGCCAAACACGGGTTCGGAGTATGAGGACGGGAGTCTGGTGGATCGATTCTGGTGGATGCTCCCCATCCGTCAGAGAAACCATCCCTGATTTTGTGGAGTTATGGTCGGGCTTTTCGCAAATGGGGGCCATTTGTCGGGGCTCGACGCACAGAGTTGTGGTCAGACCTTTTCCGACAAATGGGAGCCGTTTGTCGGGGCCGGACACATAGAGTTGTGGTCAGGCCTTTTCCGACAAATGCGGACCATTTGTCGGGGCCGGACCCGGAGGAGCCGTTTATGACCGATATTGCGCTTGACGCCCCCAGACGTGATGCACGCGTCATCGGCCTCATCGGGGGCGCCCATTGCGCGAGCCATTTTTTTCAGCTCGTGCTCCCTCCGCTCTTTCCGCTGATGAAGACGGGCTTCGCCGTCGATTTCGTCGCGCTCGGCGTGATGATGTCGGTGTTTTTCTTCACTTCGGCTTTCGCGCAAGTGGCCATGGGCTTCATCGTCGATCGCTTCGGCGCGCACCGCGTCTTGCCGGCAGGCATCGCCTGCCTCGGCCTCGCCATGCTCGGCATCGGCTTTGCGCAAAATTATTGGATGCTGCTGCCACTCGCCGCGCTCGGCGGCATCGGCAACTCGGTGTTCCATCCGGCGGACTATTCGGTGTTGACGGCGCGGGTCTCCGCCTCGCGCATGGCGCGCGCCTATTCGGTGCACACGGTGAGCGGCACCATCGGCTGGACGCTTGCGCCGATCACCATGCTCTTCTTGTCGCAATGGCTCGGCTGGCGCGGCGCGCTGATGGCGGTCGGCGTGATCGGGCTTGTTTTTGCCGCCTTCATCGCCAGCGAGCATTCCGAGCTCACGACCGTCCGGCACATCCATCCGGCAGCCAAACGCGACGGCCAAAAGAGCGGAACTGCCATGTTCATGAGCTTGCCGATCCTTATGGCATTCCTTTATTTCACTCTTCTCGCAACCGCGGGCGGCGCGACGCAAAACTTTTTTCCGACGGTGTTGCCGCAGGTGCAGGGGATCACGCTCGCGCTCGCGACGACCATCACCACAGCCTATCTCGCCGCGAGCGCCTTCGGCTCTTTCGCCGGTGGATTTGCGGCCGACATGACCAAGGATCACGATCGCGTCATCGGCGCGGGGCTCCTCGGCGCGGCGGCGCTCGCGCTCGTGATCGGCTTTGCGCCCATGCCGGCGCTTTTGGTGTTCGCCGCCGCGATCGCAATGGGCTTCATGTCGGGCCTCACCATCCCGTCGCGCGACATGCTGGTGCGGGCCGCCACGCCTCCTGGCTCCACGGGAAAGGTGTTCGGCTTCGTCTATTCGGGGCTCGACCTCGGCTCGCTCGTTTCGCCCGTGGTGGTGGGCGCGCTCATTGATAATGGACTCACGCCTTACGTATTCGTCTTCATCGCCGGCGCGCTCGCAGCGACCGTCGGCGCGGCGATCGCGGTGAAGCACAATCGGCAGGCGCACTGAGGTCGCGCCCGACCGCTCCCTTTCGATGATAAAGCCAGCGCGTTGCTGGCTCGGTCGAGCGCTTGCGCCGGCGCGCGTCCCGAAACAAGCTTCGCATGGCGGCCTGGCCACATCGCACTCCCTTGCATGCTCGGCGGATTTTCTGAGGAGTCGGTCCGCAATGACGTCCTTTCGTGAGAAGGGGCGTGCGAGACTTTGCTCACCTCCCATACGGCATTCCGACGTAATTCTCGGCGAGGCTTTGAGCTGCTGCACGAGAGCTCACGATGTAATCGAGCTGCGAGCGCTGGAGCCTTTGGCCGAAGCCGTCTTCATCGGGGAATTTGTGGAGCATCGACGTCATGAACCACGAAAAATGTTCAGCGCGCCACACCCGCTTGAGGCAGGTCGCCGAATACGCCTCCAGGAGGTCGGTTCGGTTATGGTGGTAAAACGCGCTTAGCGCCTGAGCCAGCACACGCACATCCGCGACCGCGAGGTTCATGCCCTTGGCACCAGTCGGGGGCACGATATGGGCGGCGTCTCCCGCGAGGAACAGGCGGCCGTGGCGCATCGGTTCGGCGACGAAGCTGCGCATCCCCGTCACCCCCTTCTCGAGCACTTCGCCCTCATGGACCGTATCGCCGGAGGATGTGCGCAATCGTTTGTGCAACTCCTCCCAGATGCGCCCGTCGGGCCAAAGCGCGAGGTCCTCATCGGGGCGGCATTGCAGGTAAAGCCGGGCCACCTCATGGGACCGCATGCTCGAGAGCGCGAAACCGCGAGGGTGGTTGACATAGATGACCTCCTCGGAGGCCGGCTCCGCCTTGGCGAGGATGCCGAGCCAGGCGAAGGGGTAGACGCGATCGAAAATCGTGATGGCGCCTTGCGGGATGGAAGGCCGGCAAATGCCGTGAAAGCCGTCGCAACCCGCGACGAAATCGCAGAGGATCTCGCCTTGCTCTGTTGCGTGCGTGAAGGTGATGCGCGCCCGCTCGGTCTCAAAATCGCAAATGGCGGCGTTCTCGGCCTCGAAAAAAATCGCCCCCTTGTCGGCGAGCCGCTGGGCGATGAGGTCCTTCACCACCTCTTGCTGCCCGTAGACCGTAATCACCTTGCCGCCGGTCAGCTCCTTGAGATCGAGGCGGTGGCGATGCTCGCCGACCTGGATCTGAATTCCCTCATGCACGAGGCCTTCGCGCCGAAGCCGCTCGTCGAGCCCGGCTTCCCGCAAGGTGTCGACGCTACCTTGCTCGAGCACGCCCGCACGCACGCGATTCTCGACATAGGCTCGGCTTCGCGCCTCGACCACCACGGAGTCGATGCCATCAAGGTGCAAGAGATGCGACAGCAGCAATCCCGCCGGCCCCGCCCCCACGATGCCGACCTTCGTGCGTTCGCGCATTCGCTTTCCTCCTGCCGCTTCTCGTCGATGGTAAAATCGTGGTCAGGCTTTTCTTTCGAAAGGCAGAACTTTTTTTTCGAAGCCGGGCCACAGCGCCAGGGATGCTGAATTCCAAAGCCTTGCATCAAACGGGGGGTCTGATGGTACGAAGGCGGCAAGCGAAGCGTCAAGCAGAGGTCAACACTCTTTTTGGCGAGCTTGACGGCGCGCGCGGGCGCGCCATAGTCGCGACTTGTCGCGGCAAAGAGGCGGTGATCGGACATGAAAGCTAAGCTTTTATGGGTTTTGCTGGCTTTGGGCACGCTGACCGGCTGTGTGCCGGTTCTCCAATCGGGCTTGCCGGATCCGAAGCTCACCGAGCGCGACAAGATGATGATGGCGCGTGCCGAGCCGGACGAATGGCGCATCCCGGATGTGCGCAACAAGGTCCACTATTCAACGCGCGAAGCGCCCGGCACGGTCGTCGTCGATACCGCCAGCCGACACCTCTATTACGTGCTGCCACGTGGGGAAGCGATCGAATATCGGATCGCAACCGGCGCGGAGGCTTATGGCTGGACCGGCCGGGCATTGGTCGGCCAGATGAAGGAATGGCCGACATGGATGCCGACCGCATCGATCATGGAGCGTTGGCCGCAGTTCAAGGTTTACCTCAAGCACGGTCCTCTCGAGGGCCGATGGGACAATCCCTTGGGCGCCCGCGCGCTCTATCTCTTTCAGGGCAACCAGGACACGCTTTATCGCATTCACGGCACGAACGAGCCTGCCGAGATCGGACAAGCGGTGTCATCCGGCTGCATCCGCATGCGCAACTACGACGTGATCGATCTTTACGGGCGGGTGCATATCGGCACTCCGGTCGTGGTGATCTGATCGCCTGACCTGCAACCTGAACAAAAAATTGCTTCCCAAGCATCCGAAGAGTCATTGAATTTCTAAGGCAATTTTCAGTGTCGTCGTCCGCGAAAAAAACCGGATGTAGTTGTATCGCAAGGCCAGCGTTGTCGGCGCATCGACCGCGAATGGCGGCCGCTCGATAGCACGCCACTCATAGAAGCCGCACGACCATGCTCGTTGAAAGCTTCGTGCGAGAACACAACCGGTCGAGTGCCGTCGCTGAACGAGCGGATTTTCAATCGCGTGGTTCGGCAACGAAAATGGGAATCTGTCGCGTGGTGCGCTCCTGGTACTCGGCATAGGGCGGGTAGGCGGCCACGGCGAGGTCCCACAGACGCTTACGCTCAGCTTCGTGCTCGACCTCGCGCACCCGCATAGGCTTCACGACGGTTTCGTCGCGCAGCTCGATTTGTGGGTTGGCGCGAAGATTATGAACCCACACCGGATCCGTCGGCGCCCCCCCCTGCGATCCGACGAGGACGTAATTGTTCCCGTCCTTCACGCGCATAAGCGGCGTCTTTCGGATGGCGCCGGTCTTGTTCCCGATATGGGTCACGAGAACCACCGGCAGGCCCGTATCGCGCAGGGTTGTCCCCCTCGTTCCGCCGCTGCTTTCGTAAAGCTCGACCTGTTCGCGCACCCAGTCTCGGGGGCTTGGAATGTATTGCGGCATCGGGGCTACCTCGTTTGACATCGAAGATGCTGGTCTCGCCGAGGCCGCGAACCGGCGACGCCGCCAGATCCTGCTCAGCGATCTCGTCTTCAGCCGGGGCGATCATAACAGCCTCGCGGGCGCCACACCACGACCTCGCGTGCAATCCTTGCGGTAGCGTAAATCACGGCGCGGCTTGTTTCGGGACGCATCGCGAGGAGTATCGGCGAAACCGGGGCCACGTTCACCTCGTCGAAACCCGCGCACCTTCATAAGGTTGCGATCGGCAGGTTATCTGTGCTCGCAGTGCATTTGGAGGGCTCATCGATGTTTGGGCGTCTTGTCATTTCGCTCGCAGCCTTCGCCGTTTCCCTTTCGATCAGCCAGGCCGGCAAGGCCGCTCTCCTGATCGAGATCGACAAATCCGCGCAGCAGATGACCGTGACGCTCAATGACGAGCTGCTTTACACTTGGCCCGTGTCGACCGGAACCGAGGAATATGACACCCCGGGCGGCACCTTCATTCCCTTTCGTATGGAAATCGACCACCACAGCGACGAATGGGACAATGCGCCCATGCCCTATTCGATCTTTTTCACGGAGACCGGGGTTGCCGTTCACGGCACCTTCGAGCGACGCTCCTTGGGGCATGCCGTGTCACATGGCTGCGTGCGGCTGTCGGTCAAGAACGCCGCCGTGCTCTGGAAGCTCGTCAAGCAAGAGAAGATGGCGAATACCTCGATCGTGGTGACCGGAGACGTTTTCGATGAGCCCCCGCCCAGAGGAAGGCGTTCTCCACTCTATTGAACGCGACGCACCAAACTGCGCGAACGCGAGCCTGATCTCTCCTGGCGCTGCCATTTCGAATCGTTCCACCGACCCTTTGGCACGAATCCAATCCGCCCATTGGCGAGCGCGTCACGTTGTGGCATCGAGCTTCTCGCCTATGACGAGCGCTGCTTTCCCATAAAAGAGACGAGACCCCAGATGAGACCCGGACAAATGGCATTGCACGAGAACCCGCCTCGTTGGTGGCCGGCATGAAGAGCTATCGCATCGCCGCCATCGGCGGCGACGGAATCGGGCCTGAAGTCATCGCGGCTGGCCTGAAAGCACTCGAGGCTTGCGCCAAGCGCGAGGGAGGATTTCGTTTCGACGTACAGGAATTCGATTGGGGGTCCGATCGTTACAAGCGTCATGGTTTGTTGATGCCAGAGGGCGGCGTCGACGAGCTTCGCGCGTTCGATGCCATCTATTTCGGCGCGGTGGGCGCGCCCGATGTGCCGGACCATGTCACGCTTTGGGGCCTGCGGCTCGCCATCTGCCAGGGCCTCGACCAATACGCCAATGTGCGCCCGACGCGCATTCTGCCCGGCATTACCGCGCCGTTGCGCAATGTCTCGGCCAAGGAGCTCGATTGGATCATCGTGCGCGAAAATTCCGAAGGCGAATATGCGGGTCAGGGCGGCCGTTCGCACAAAGGCTTGCCCGAGGAAGTTGCAACCGAGGTCTCGATCTTCACGCGCGCGGGCGTGACCCGCATCATGCGGTTCGCTTTCGCGCTCGCGCGCTCACGCCCGCGCAAGCGCCTTACCGTGGTCACGAAGTCGAATGCCCAGCGCCATGGCATGGTGCTTTGGGACGAGATTGCCGCCGAGGTCGCGAAAGAATTCCCCGATGTGACCGCGGACAAGATGCTCGTCGACGCGATGACGATGCGGATGGTGCTCAAGCCGCAGACGCTCGACACGATCGTCGCCACCAACCTGCATGCCGACATCCTCTCCGATCTTGCCGCTGCGCTTGCCGGCTCGCTCGGCATCGCGCCGACCGCGAACCTCAACCCCGAACGCAAATTCCCCTCGATGTTCGAGCCGATCCACGGCTCCGCGTTCGACATCGTCGGCAAAGGGATCGCCAATCCGATCGGCACCTTCTGGACCGGTGTCATGATGCTCGATCATCTGGGCGAGCCGCGCGCCGCCGAACGCCTCATGCGCGCCATCGAGCGCGTGACCGCCGACAGCACGCTGCACACGCCCGATCTCGGCGGCAAGGCGACGACGCGGCAGGTGACCGACGCGGTGATCGCGGCGCTCATGGGTGATAATCTATAGGCTCCCCTCTAATCTTGGTGCCACGCCGGCATGGCGGTAGACGCGTTGCCAAGGTCGCGGCATGATCCCGCGAGGGAAGCACGGGCCGATCGCGAGCCTCATTCTTTCGTCGCCCCGGGAGGACGGTGCATGGAAGAGCCACGATGAATCGCGCAACGAATGTCGTGGCACAGGCGACGCGCGCGAGTCGATCGCGGAACGAGGCACGTGCCTTCGACGAGCTGCGGCTCGAAGGGGTTAGTCGCGATTTCGGCACCGTCAATGCCCTTCGCGACCTCACCTTGACCATCCCGCGCGGGCAGTTCGTCGCGCTCCTGGGGCCTTCCGGTTGCGGCAAATCGACCGCACTGAACTGCATCGCGGGCCTTCTTCCCGTCACGGGTGGCAGCATCTGGCTCGACGACAAGCGCATCGACACGATGCGCGCCGAGGATCGCGGCTTCGGCATGGTATTCCAGAACTACGCACTGTTTCCGCATATGACGGTGCGCAAGAATATCTCCTTTGGCCTTCGCATGCGCTCGGTGCCTTCCGCCGAGATCGAGCGCCGGGTCGAGGAGGCGCTTCGTCTCGTGCGCCTCGCCGAGCATGGCGAAAAGCTTCCCGGGCAATTATCCGGCGGCCAACAACAACGTGTGGCGATCGCGCGTGCCATTGTCATCGAGCCGCCGCTCGTCCTCATGGATGAACCGCTTTCCAATCTCGATGCGAAGCTCAGGCTCGAAATGCGCCAGGAGATTCGACGCATTCATGCAGGGCTCGGCTCGACGACGATCTATGTCACGCACGATCAGGAGGAGGCGCTGTCGCTTGCCGACCGCATCGTTGTCCTGCGCGAGGGCGTGATCCGACAGGTCGGCACGCCGGCCGAGCTCTACGCTGCGCCGGTCCATCTCGACGTCGCCGATTTCATGGGCTACCGAAACCGGGTCGAGGGAAAGCTCATCCGTGGTGACGGCGAGTTTGCGCGCGTCGACATCCTTGGGGGGACGATCCAAGGTTCTTTGCGCGGCCTGCCGAAAGGCGAGCGCGTCTTTGCCGCCATCCGCCCCGATGATCTCTTGCCGGTCCGTGCAGGTCAAAACGGCATCGCGGCTGTTATCGAGGCCATCGAATATCGCGGCCGGGAGTTCCACGGCCTCGCGCGAACCCCCGCGGGTGCGGAATTGCACTTCGCCTCGCCTCGTGCCCTTGCCGTCGGTGCGACCGTATCGCTCGCCGCCGACCCCGAGCAGGTGCTGATCTTCGACGCGGGGGATGCGTGAGCACGCTCGCGACATCCGCCGCGCCGTCCCGGCACCCGGCCCTATCCCTGCGCTCGCGCCTCGCGGCGTCAGGCCTCGATGCAGTGACGCTTCTTCTTCTGCCCGCCGCCTTGTTGTTGGTCGCACTCTTTATCTACCCCTTCGTCTACGGCTTCGTGCTTTCCTTCGAGCCCAAGCAAGGAGGGATGTTCGCGAATTACCAGCGCTTCTTCTCCGACCCGTATTTCGCAAACACGGTCTGGACCACGATGAAGATCGCGTTGCCCGTGACGGTCCTGAACTTGGCGCTCGCGCTCCCGATCGCTTTTCGCGTGCGGCTACTGCGCCGCCAGCGCCTGCTCACGACCTTTCTCGTGTTGCCCATCACGCTCGGCACGGTGCTGGTCGCCGAGGGCATGCTCTTCTATTTCGGGCCGCAAGGCTGGTTCAACCGGACGCTCTTGACCCTCGGCCTCATTTCTCAGCCGGTGAGGCTCGTGCACAATTATTGGGGCGTGCTCATCTCGCTGGTGATCACCGGGTTCCCTTTCACCTTCCTCCTCACGCTCTCCTACATCACCGGAATCGACCCTTCGCTCGAGCAGGCCGCGGCGACGCTCGGCGCCAAACCCGCCGCGCGCTTTCGCCATATCTTCTGGCCTTTGCTCCTGCCTGGACTCGCGATCACCTTCTGCCTTTCGTTTGTCCAGGCTTATTCGGTCTTCCCCTCGGCCGTGCTCGTCGGGGAACCCGCCGCGGCCACCCGCGTGATCTCGATCGCCGCCTATCAATCGGCGTTCGAGGATTACGACTACGCAATGGCATCGGCCATCGCCATGATCATGGCGGCGACGCAGCTTGTCGTGGTGCTCATCGTCTTTGCGGCGCGTTCGCTCGTCTATCGAGGCCCCGTCGCCTCGGGCAAGGGGTGACCGGATGAGCGCCCCGAGATGAACCGCTCCCTCACCGAACGGCTTTGGGGGACCGCACTTTGGTTCCTCGTGGGGTTCTTCATTTTGAACCTCATTGCGCTCATCGCGACCGTCATCACCTCCTCTTTCGCGACGAGATGGCTCGGCACCTGGCTTCCCGCTGATTTCACGACACGTTGGTATTTCTCCGCCTGGGACGAGTTCCAGCTCGGGGATGTGCTCACCGTCACGTTCGAAGTGGTGTTCGCGGTGGTGTTACTCGCGGGGCTTCTTGGCGTCCCCGCCGCCTATGCGATGGCGAGACGGGAATTCCCAGGCAAGAAGCTCGTGACACTGCTCTTTCTTTTGCCCCTTCTCGTTCCGCCGATCACCTACGGCATCCCGATGGCGACGGTGCTCTACAAGACCGGGCTCGGCGGCACCATGGCGGGCGTGGTCCTCGCCAATCTCGTGCCAACCGTGCCCTTCGTCATTCTCGTGATGATCCCGTTCATCGAGCAGATCGACCCGCGCATCGAGGCGGCCGCGCGCGTCTTCGGCGCCGGCACGTTGCGCCTTTTCACCCATGTGCTTTTGCCGATCCTCACGCCCGGCGTGCTCGCGGCATTGCTCCTCGTGCTGGTGCGCACGATCGGCATGTTCGAGCTGACATTCCTCACGGCCGGGCCAACGAGCCAAACCCTCGTCGTGGCGCTGTATTATGCGGTCTTCGCGGCAGGCGTTAGGGCCGTGCAATCCATCGATGCGATGGCGGTGATCTACATGGCGACGACGCTCGTGTGGCTGCTCATCGCACTTCGCTTCGTCAACCCGACGCAGATCGTGGCGCGGGCGAAGCAGGTGCATTGAACTTCCGCGGGCGGAGCGCGTGATCGATCCCGACGCAAAGGACGCCCATGGCGAGGAAGGCTGCAAGCAGGAGGGAGCCGTTCAGAGCGAGCCGCGGATAACCGAGCGCCGAAGCGTCGAGAAAGGCGTATGGGTAGCTTCCGATCAGCGCGCCTCTTACGAGAATGTAGGCAAAATAGGCGACCGGGAACGAGAGCCAATAGACGGGATGCATCCAGCGAAGCGTGCCTTTCGGCACGAAGGCAATCCAAAAGAGAAAATAGAGCGGTGGCACGACATCGTGCAACAAGCTGTCCGCGACGAACGCAGCGCCGGCCGTCCGGAGGTGGCGCAATAGAAGTGAATACACGATCGCCACGATGGCGATATAGACGAGGGAGGCCGAGCGGAGCGCCGGGCTCATCAGGAAGCCGCGGGAGGCAGGGCGAAGGCAAGCGGTCGTGAGAACAAGCGCGAGGAGAATGTTCGTCACGATTGTGAAGAAGCCGAAATAGACGATGATGCCGTGCGTCACCGAAAAACCGCGCGCGACGGAAAAACCGATCGCGAGACGAAGCTGCAATCCGAGCGCGAACCAGACGAGCGCGCCCACAGTGCCGGCAAATAGCCGCTCCACCGGAGCTTTTTGCATCACGACACGACCTTTCACGGCGCGCGAACTACCCTCGCGGAGTTGTCGTAGCGCTTTCAACACAATGAACGGCGTGCTGCTTCCTAGCTTTTCAGGTGCGCGCCAGCAATTCCTCGACCTCATTGCGTCTCGGGGCGGAAGCGGCGGAGCCGGGCTTCGTCACGCAAAGCGCGCCACAGGCCGAGGCGAAACGCGCGGCGTTCATCAGGTCCTTGCCCTCCGCAAGCGCGACCGCAAGGCCCGCGTTGAAACAATCCCCCGCGGCGACCGTGCTGATGGGAGTAACCGCAAAGGGCGGCACTAAAGCTTGCATCTCGGCCCCGCCCGCGGTTTTCGAAGCGGCCACGAAGGCGCCACGCGCACCCAAGGTCACGATCGCGGCGCGCGTTCCCCGACTTACGAGCTCGCGCGCGGCGCGACCCGCCTCCTCGCCTGTCCGCGGCAGAAAACCGAGGAGGGCCTCGGTTTCGGTTTCGTTCGGGGTGATGACATCGATGAGCGGATAAAGGGCGCCGGGCAGCGGCTTCGAGGGTGCGGGAGCCGGATCGAGCACCACCATCACGCCGCGCTCGCGAGCCGCTCGGGCCGCCGCAAGACAGGTGGCGATCGGGATCTCGAGCTGGAGCATGAGGACCTTCGCGCCTTCAAGCGCCGGCATCGCCTCGTGAAACCCGGCTTCGTCAAGGCTCATATTGGCCCCAGGCACGATTGTGATGGCATTTTGTCCCATCGTATCGACACCGATGATGGCAATACCGGTCGCGTGCCGCGGGTCCCGGGTGGAATGGCGCACGCAGACGCCGAATTCGGCAAGCCGGGCCAGTGCCAGCTCGCCGAAAGCGTCGGCGCCGACCCGCCCGACGAACTCGACCTTGGCGCCGAGGCGGGAAGCCGCCGCGGCCTGATTAGCGCCCTTTCCGCCAAGCTCAATCGCATAGCTCTGGCCCATGACGGTTTCACCTATGCGCGGCAGCGCCTCGCCATAGGTCGTGATGTCCGTATTGATGCTGCCCACCACCAGTACGCTCATTTCCCGCCTCCGCCCTTGTGGTGGCTTCCCCCCGGCGATCAAATTACCGTGTCTTTTGGCAGAAGAGCTGCGGTCTCATGCCTATAAACGAGGATTCTCACTGCATTTCGAACTTGCCGTCCGGGTTGAACGCATTACAGTCGCGGCCCAGAAGGGCTCAACGCCTCGACGAATGCTGCCGGCATTTGTCGAAGCCATCGAAAATGGTTCCGGGAGGAAAAGCAATGAAGCTTACCGATTGGCGCATCTTTCGCGCACCCTTGATGAAGGCCTCGCTCTTTTTGGGCGCGGCCGTTGCGGGTTTGACGGCCGGATCGGCCGCGCACGCCCAAGGCAAGGATCCAATCCGCATCGGCGTGATTGCCGAGGCCCAATCCGTCGCGGGCTCTTCCATTCCGCTCGGTGCCCAGCTCGCGGCTGATGAGATCAACGCGGCTGGAGGGGTCGACGGACGCAAGATCGAGATCGTCTCGTACGACAACCACTCCTCCTCGGCTGAATCGGTCCGTGCTTTCCAGCGCGCCGTGAACGAGGACCATGTAAACGCGGTCATCGCAAGTTATATCAGCGAAGTCGTGCTTGCGCTCGAGCCCTGGGCTGCCCGTCTAAAGACAGTGATGATCACGCCGGGCGCGGCTTCGGACGTCATCACCCAGAACATCGCCAAGGATTACGAGCACAACAAATATACCTTCCACGGCTATCTCACCTCGACCAGCATTGCTCAATTGGTATGCGACGCCGCCAAGGATCTTCTGGTCAAGGATTACAAGATGAAAACGGCCGTCATCATGAGCGAGGACGCCGCCTGGACCACGCCGCTCGATGCGAGCTACGAAAAATGCCTCCCCGAAGCTGGACTGAAAGTTCTCGATCACATCCGCTTCTCGCCGGACACGACCGACTTCACACCGATCTTCAACAAGATTGAGGGCGAAAAGCCCGACGTCATGATTACAGGCATCTCGCATGTCGGCACCCAGCCGACAGTGCAATGGAAGAGCCAACAAGTTCCTATCCCGATGCTGGGCGTCTCCTCGCAGGCGACGAATTCGACCTTCTGGAAAGATACAAATGGCGCGACCGAAGGCGTCCTCTTCAACGCGGTTTCCGGGCCTGATGTTGCGGTGACGCCGAAGTCCCTGCCCTTCGTCAGCGCTTTCCAGAAGCGCTTCGGGAATTTCCCCTCTTATGCCGGCTACACCTCTTATGATGAGGTCTACTACATCGCGGACGCCATTCACCGAGCGGGCACGACGGATTCCGACAAGCTCGTCGACGCCCTGGAAAAGACGGATTGGGTCGGCACGATCGGCCGCATTCAGTTCCAGGGGAAGGATACTCCCTATCCGCATGCGCTGAAGATCGGTGAAGGCACGATCACCGGGCTCATGCTGCAGTGGCAGGACGGCAAGCAAGTCAATCTGTGGCCGCGCGAAGTCGCGAACGGCAAGCTGAAGTTCCCGCCCTTCATCAAGACGAACTGATCGTCGCCACCGACAAGGCCCCCGACCGAGAGCTCGGGGGCCTTTCGCGTGTCCCGTGGGACATGACGAGCAATGCTCGGAGCCTGAACGATGCTCTTCTGGCAAATCCTCATCGATGGTTTCGCCATCAGCGCGCTCTATGCGCTCGGCGCCACGGGCTTCACCTTGATCTTCGGTGTGTCCGGCGTGCTGAACCTGTCCCACGGCGCGCTCATGGTCGCGGCCGTCGTGGCCGCCTGGGTCGCAGGTGGCGATCTTGGGGTCGGCAGCTATCTGGGCGCGACGATAGGAGTGCTCGTCGGGCTCGCCTTGACGATGCTCACCTACTTCGCGGTGGTGCGTCCACTCCAGCTTACGCGGAAAATTCGAGAGCAGGAAAAAGAGATCTTCATTCTCACGGCGACCTTGCTCTGGGGCATCATGATCCAGGAGCTCATCGCCTACCTCTACACCAACAATGCCAAGACGGTGCTGCCGATCGTGGAGGGCGTGGTGATGATCGCGGGCGTGCGTACGCCGGCGAACGAAATTTTCACCGCCGTGATCTGCTGGCTGGTAATCGGTTTGTTGTGGCTACTCGTGAACCGGACCAGGGCCGGCAAGGCGGTGCTCGCAGCCTCGATGAATGCCCGCGGGGTGACGCTTCTCGGGATCGAGCTTTCCTTCGTCTACGTCGCCGTGTGGGCAATCTACGGGGTGCTCGTCGGGATCGCCGGCGTGCTTCTTGGCATGTTTCTCGGTGTCTCCTCGTATAGCGTCGGACCCCTGACCGCGAGCGCCTTCTCGATCGTCGTGCTCGGCGGCCTCGGCAGCGTCTCGGGATCGCTCATCGCGGCCTATGTGGTCGGCTACCTCGAGACGATCACCGCCTACCTCGTTTCGCCGGCCTATCGCACCATCCCCGCGCTCCTCCTTCTCGTCTTTGTGATGTATGTGCGGCCTCGCGGCCTCCTGGGACGGCGTTAACGGGGATGGCACGCCGTTCATCGTTAGAGGCTGCCATTCCAGACGAGCGCAGCCGCGCGTTCCCGATCCGCAGGGTGCAATTTGCGGGTTCCGGGTTCGCCAATTGCAAGGAACTCTGCGTGAGTTGGTTCTCACGTTTTTACCTGAAGAGAGGTGCCGCCTCGTGAGCCCGGCTTTTTCCCTTGTGGGACGCATCTTCTCGTCGCGCACTTTGTGGATCAGCCTCATCGTGGTCGTGCTCGCGTCGACGCTTCCCCTCTACGTCTCCGGATACATCCTGGGGCTTTTGACGATCGCCTATTATTTCGGCGTGTTCTCGATGGCGTGGGACCTTCTCTTCGGCTTTGCCAACGAGGTGAATTTCGGGCCCACTTTCCTCATTGGGCTCGGCGCCTACACGGCCGGCATTTTGGACAACCTCTATCAACCGCCGATCCTCCTGTGCCTCATCGCCGGAGCGCTCGCCGCCGTCACGGGAGGCGTCGTGCTGGCGCTGCCGGCGTTACGCGTGCGCGGACCTTATTTCGGGCTCACCACGCTCGTCGCCGTGCTGATGCTGCAGAATTTCGTCGTCGTCGCCGCCGGCCTCACCGGCGGTGAGATCGGCCTCACCGTGCCGGACGTGATCTCGATCGACGACAAGGTGAACTACTGGATCGCGCTCGGATTCATGACGGTGAGCGGGCTCATCCTCTACGGGATCGCCCGATCGCCAGTGGGCCTCATCCTGCAGGCGAGCGGCCAGGATGCGGTGCAAGCCGGCGCGCTCGGATTCAACGTGACGAAGCACAAGCTCGCCGCTTTCATCATCAGTGCTTTTTTCTCCGGTCTCGCGGGCGCCCTGCTCGTCTTTTACCTGGGCGCGGCCTCGGTCGGCACCTTCATCGACGTGACGGTGGGCGTGCAAGTGATCATCGCGGCGGTCATCGGCGGACGGCGCACGATCCTTGGCGCGGTGCTCGGTTCCATCTTCCTGATCGGGGCGAACGAGGCGCTGCGACCGCTCGGTGATCTGTCGACCTTCATCGTCTCCGCGATGGCGCTCGTCGTGGTGCTCCTGTTCCCAAGCGGCCTTCTGGGCCTTCTGACGCGCACCAAGGAAGCCGTATGAACGCGCAGGTCCATGGCGCCCATCTCGAGGTGAAGGGACTCACCAAGCGCTTCGGTGGCTTGATCGCGGTGAAGGATGTCGGTTTCTCGGTCAACGGCGGAGAAATCCTCGGCCTGATCGGACCGAACGGCTCCGGCAAATCCACGGTGATGAAGCTGATCATGGGGATCGAGCGGCCCGATGCCGGGTCGGTACGCATCAAGGGAGTCGAGGTCGCCGGGTGGCCCTCGCACCGGATCGCGCGCCTCGGTGCCGGCATGGTGTTTCAGCATTCGCGTCCGCTCCATCGCCAAACCGTGCTCGAGAACATCACGCTCGCCCTTCTGCCGGACAAGCTCCGACGCCTCTTCCCCGACCCCGAAAACGAGGCGCGCGCACGGGCCATCGCCGAGCGCGTCGGGCTCGGCCATGTGCTCGATCGCCGCCCCTCGACATTGCCCTTCGCCGATTTGCGGAAGATGGAAATCGCCAAGGCGATCGCCCGCGATCCCCAAGTCGTGCTCGTCGACGAACCCTTTGCCGGCCTCACCTCGCGCGAGACCGCCGCCTTCTCACAACTCGTCACCGATCTGCGCGATGACGGGCGCGCCGTGCTTCTTGTCGATCATAACGTGAAGAGCGTCGCGGCGCTGGTCGACCGTGTCTTTGCCATGTATGTGGGCGAGCGCATCGCGGAGGGGACCGCCGACGAGGTGATGCGCAACGAGACGGTGCGTCGCGTCTATCTCGGCGGCAGCATCGAGACGGCGGCACGCCCCGAATCGTCATTCCGCGACACCACCCCGTTTCTCGAGGTGAAAAACCTCAATGTGTTTTACGGCAAGGCGCAGGCGGTCGAGAACGTGTCGATCCATGTGCACCAGGGTGAGTTCGTGTCGGTGGTCGGGCTCAACGGCGCCGGCAAGACGACACTTTTCAACGCGATCTCGGGCGTGCTGCCCTATTCGGGCGAAATCCGCCGCGAAGGCAAGCCTCTCGGCGGCCTCACCCCGGCCGCGATCGCACGTGGTGGCATTGTGCAATGCCCGGAGGGGCGCGAGCTTTTCGGCGACATGACGGTGCGCGAGAACCTCGACCTCGGTGGCCAACATGTGACACGGGAGGAGAGCGAGAAGCGCATGCAATGGCTCTTCGACCTCTTCCCGATTCTGGAACAGCGGCAGGCACAGACGGCCGGAACGCTCTCGGGTGGAGAGCAGCAGATGCTCACCATCGCCCGAGCGCTCATGATGAATCCGGCCCTTCTCATCCTCGATGAGCCGACCCTCGGGCTCGCTCCGGTAATTCTCGAGCAATTGTCGAAAGCGCTCGAGCGCCTCCGACAGACGACACCGATTACCGTGCTTCTCGGCGAACAGAACGTCACTTTCGCCTTGCCGCATGCCGACCGGGTTTACGTCCTCGAGCACGCCCGAATCGTCTGGGAAGGCGATCCGAGCCGCTTCGCCGCCGAAGCAGGCACGGGATATCTGTGAGGAATACAGCCTGCGGCGCCGAGAAGTTCGCTCTCGCCAGCGTTCATTCCATCTGGATCTAAGCCGCCGTGGGGCGATGGCCGTAAACCCGCTGGAAATCTCAATTTTCCAAGCGGCTTGTGATACAATGCGAAGCCCTAAAAGAAACATCAAAGCCCAACGCACCGTAATCATCAAAGCATGAAACACCTTTGGCTCAGGCTTCACTTTGTGCTCACGCTCTCGCTTTTTGGCGTGAGCGGAGCGCATGCGCGCGAAAGCGCGCCGGTGACGACGCCCCACGCCGAAGTGACGCTCGTCTCCGAGGTCGAGAGTATCGAGCCCGGCAGAGCCTTTCGGCTCGCCCTCCATTTCGTTCTCGCCAAAGGCTGGCACATCTACTGGGTCAATCCGGGCGAAGCCGGCGAGCCGCCTCGCATCGACCTTGCCCTGCCGGAAGGTGCCACAGCCACAGGCTTCTCTTGGCCCACGCCGCTTCGCATCCCCGAAGGCCCGGCGATGACCTACTCCTATGTCGGGGACGTGACATTGCCTTTGACCGTCACGCCGCCTTCCGCCTTCACGGCCGCGTCGTTTCCCGTCAAGGCCAAGGCAAGCTGGCTCATCTGTGAGAACATCTGCGTCCCCGAAGAAGGCGAATTCAGGCTCGACCTTCCTATCGGCATGACCGCGGCCCCATCGCCGCAGGCGAGCCTCTTCGCCGCCGCGGACGAACGAACACCAGAGCCCTCCCCTTTCGGGGCCAAACTCTCGCCTGAGGGCGTCTTGTCGTTTACCGGGGCGTCGATCACGCCGAGTTCGGTGCACGAGGCCTGGTTCTTTCCTGAAAAATGGGGCGTAATCGACGATGCCGCATCTCAATCGCTCCGCGTCGCCCAGGGAAGTCTCTCGCTTTCTCTGAAGCCGGCAAAGAGCTT
>JAFBAS010000097.1 GCA_019247605.1 Hyphomicrobiales bacterium | reverse complement strand
GTGCTTTCTGCTCTCCTCGCCATCGCGCTCTTCGGAGCAGGGCTCGTGCGCTTCGCCGCGACTCTCCCTCGTCCGCGGCCCTCGACTATGACCGCGGACGCCGTCGTCGTGCTCACCGGTGGTGAGAGCCGGGTCACCAAGGCGGTGGACCTCATCGCCTCCGGGCAAGGGCGTCGCCTCCTGATCAGCGGCGTCAACAACCACACCTCCGCGGGCGCGATCGCCGAGGCAAACGATCAAAACGAAGCGCTCTTCAAATGCTGCATCGACATCGATCGGCGCGCGCACAACACGGTCGGCAACGCGGCGGAGATCGCGCGCTGGGTGCGGGCGCATGATTATCGCTCGCTCATCGTGGTGACCGGCGCTTATCACATGCCGCGCGCGCTCAACGAATTGCGCAGCAAGCTTCCCGGTGTCCAGCTCTACCCTGACCCCGTGCTTGCGCCCGGCCTCGACCTCGACACCTGGTGGACGGACGAACGCACCGTTCGCCTCATCCTCGTCGAATATGTCAAATATCTCATCTCGGAAGTGCGTACCCGGCTTTCGCTTGCAACCGAAATTTCCGGCAATTTGAGATGACCGGCCTCGAGATGGGAGGGTGTGTGTCATGACTGTCCTGCGCAGCGTCGAAGAGCTCGAGGCCGTTTACGGTCACCCAAAGGGCGGGGCCGTCTTCAAGGAGATCACCTTCCTGAACGCGCATTATCGCGCCTTCATCGAGGCCTCCCCCTTCGTCGTCCTCGCCTCGGCGGGGCCGGGAGGCCTCGACTGCTCGCCCAAAGGCGATGGGCCGGGTTTTGTGCGTGTGCTCGACGATAACACGCTCGCCATTCCGGATCGCCCAGGCAACAACCGGATCGACACGCTACGAAACCTCGTGGTCGATCCGCGTCTCGCGCTTCTCTTCTTCGTGCCTTCGCGCAGCGAGACGCTGCGGGTCAATGGCCGAGCGGTGATCTCAATCGATGGCGAGTTGCTTGCTTCCTTCGCGGTCGAGGGCAGGCCGCCGCGCAGCATTATTCGAGTGACGGTCGAGGCCGCCTATGTGCATTGCGCCAAGGCCTTCATGCGCTCCAAGCTCTGGGACAGGGTGGCGAAAGGCGAACGACCCGACCTGCCGAGCATGGGCGAGATGATGGCGCTCTTGAGCCAGCACAGCGTCGATGCGGCCGCCTACGATCGAGAGGCACCCGAGCGCCTGAAGGCCACGCTTTACTGAAGCGTCCCTCTCGCGCCGACGACCTTGCTGGGAACGCAAGAGGGTCCTAAGAGCGGGTCGCTTGCCCGCTCGACAAGCGGCGTCCCCGGGTCGAACGTCCATCGCCCCAAGCCGGCGCGATCCGAGCAAAATGGTCGCAAGCTCACTAAAGTCCATCCTGGAACTCTCGCCTCATGCTTACCTTCAGATCGGCAGTCTACAACCTCGCGTTCTACATCAATCTCTTTATCTGGCTCGTCATCGCCATTCCCACCTTTTTTCTGCCGAGGCGCTTTTTCATGCGAGCGGCGCGGCTCTGGGGTTTCACCTGCTTGTGGCTTCTCAAGGCAATCGCGGGGACGGATGTGCGATGGTCCGGGCTCGAAAAGCTGCCGAAAGGAGGCTGCCTCGTTGCGGCCAAACACCAGTCCACCTGGGAGACATTTGCGCTTTTTACCATACTCGACGATCCGATGATCATCTTGAAAAGGGAATTGATGCTCATCCCTCTGTTCGGGTGGTATCTCGTGAAATCCGCGATGCTTCCGGTGCGGCGCGGGCAAACGGGACGCCATGCGCTCGCTTCTCTTGGCGCGCGCGCGAAAGAGGCGGTGGCCGCTGGGCGCCAGCTCGTCATCTTTCCCGAGGGGACGCGGCGTCCCGCCGGCGCGCCGCCCGACTATAAATCAGGCGTCGCCCACCTTTACGCCGCGACCGGAGCGGCTTGCGTCCCCATCGCGCTCAATTCCGGGCTCTATTGGTCGCGCCGCGCACTCGCGCGAAGGCCAGGAACGATCAGGGTCGAGGTTCTCGACCCCATCGCGCCCGGAATGCGCCCAAAAGCTTTCCTCGGCGAGCTTCGCACACGAATCGAGGAGGCGTCGATGCGTCTCTTCGAGGAGGGGCGCCGCGAGATGCCGGGCTGAGGGTCGCCTCGACCGGTATGGGTGCGAAAGCCTCGATCGCCAAGACCTTGGCCGCGAACCCCGGCTTTTCGGGCAAGCGCCGCGAGGCTCCGCGCGCGAGGCCGGCGGATCTCCTCGCCGTTGACCTCCTAGCCTGGTACGATCGTCATCGCCGAAACCTGCCCTGGCGCGCACCGCGTGGCGAGCGCGCCGATCCCTATCGGGTCTGGCTCTCGGAGATCATGCTGCAGCAAACCACTGTTGCGACGGTGGGCCCTTATTTCAAACGCTTCCTCGCGCGCTACCCGAATCTTCGCTCGCTCGCCGAGGCTCCCCTGGACGACGTGCTCGCGGCCTGGGCAGGGCTCGGCTATTACAGCCGTGCGCGCAATTTGCACGCATGCGCGAGGGCCGTCGTCGAAAGGCACGGCGGAAATTTCCCGCGAAGCGAAGCGGAGCTTGCGAGCTTACCGGGGATTGGCCCGTATACGGCCGCCGCGATCGCCTGCATCGCGTTCAACGAGAAAACGGTTCCTGTGGACGGGAACGTGGAGCGCGTGCTGGCGCGACTCCACCGGGTCGCGCACGAGCTGCCGCGCGCCAAGCCCGAGCTGCGCGAGCTTGCTCGCGAACTCGCGGAAGATGTCGGCATCGCGTCCCGCTTCGGCGATTTTGCGCAAGCCTTGATGGACCTCGGCGCGACTATTTGCAGGCCGCGCCAGCCGCGATGCATGATTTGCCCTTGGCAAGCCGCGTGCCTCGCGAAAGCCCAAGGAGATCAGGAGAGCTTCCCAAAAAAAAGCGCCAAGCGCGAAGGCAATCTCCGGCGCGGTGCGGCATTCGTCGTGTCGCGCCGAGACGGAGCCGTGCTCGTGCGCAAGCGCCAGGAGAAGGGCTTGCTCGGCGGTATGGTGGAAGTGCCGGGCAGCGAATGGTCAGCCGATTTCAATGAAGCCGCCGCGCTTGCCTTTGCACCTCGTGTTCGCGGCGAATCCGGCCTCGCCTGGCGCAGGCTGCAAGGGGAGGTCGGGCATGTGTTCACCCATTTCCCGCTCGAGCTGATCGTCTTCGTGGCAAGCATCGGCTTAGGGGCGCGCGCTCCGCGCGGTTGCCGTTTTCTCGCGCCGGCCGAGATCGCGCGCGCAGCCGTTCCGACCCTGATGATCAAGGTGCTCGCGCATGCCGGCGTCTTGCCGCGCCGAGCGTTATGATTTGAGGAGAACCCCCAGCGTTTTTACGCGGCGTCGGCGAGTTCGCGTCTCAGCATTTCGCGAAGACGGTCGATCGGCAGGCGTCGGCCTCCCTCTTCGTAGTGCCAAAACACCCAGCCGTTGCACGCCGGCAAGCCTTGCGCCAGCGCACCGATCTTATGGATCGAGCCGATTGCGGGTCCGAGCGAGAGCGTGCCGTCGGCGCGCACCAGCGCGCTTCGGGCGCCGCGCCCATCCGTCACCGAAGCGCCCGGGGTCACGAGGCCGCGTTCGACGACGCTCAGGAACGGAATGCGCGGCTCCGTTCGTTTTGCCGGGAGGGGCGAAATCGCCGCATGTGGCAGCGGGACAACTGCCGCGATCCGTCGTCGCGCGAGCGTTGCGTAGTCGCCATCTCGCTCGATCCCGATGAAGCGACGCCCGAGCGCCTTCGCGGCGGCACCCGTCGTGCCGGAGCCCAAGAAGGGATCGAGAATGACATCGCCCGGGTTTGAGGAAGCGAGGATGATGCGGCGAAGCAAGGCCTCGGGCTTTTGCGTAGGATGAGCCTTGCGGCCCCGCTCGTCCTTGAGGCGCTCTTCACCCGAGCAGATCGGAAAGAACCAATCCGAACGCGCCTGGGTGTCGTCATTGCCGGCCTTCAGCGCCTCGTAATGAAATGTATATCCCTTGGCCTGCGGCGCCCGTGACGCCCAGATCAGCGTTTCATGCGCGTTGGTGAAGCGCCGACCGCGAAAATTAGGCATCGGGTTCGCCTTGCGCCAGACGATGTCGTTGAGAACCCAGAAGCCGAGGTCTTGCAGCATCGCGCCGACGCGGAAGATGTTGTGGTAGGAGCCGATGACCCACAGGGTTGCATTGGGCTTCATCACGCGCCGAGCCTGCGTGAGCCAGGCGCGTGTGAACGCATCGTATTCGGCAAAGGAGGTGAAGCGGTCCCACTCCTCGTCGACCGCGTCGACAAGGCTTTGGTCGGGCCGTGACAAGCTCCCCGCAAGCTGGAGATTGTAGGGAGGGTCGGCGAAGACGAGGTCGACGCTGTCCGAAGGGAGCTTCGCAAGCTCCGCTACGCAGTCGCCTTGTCTCACCGGGTCGAGCTGTTGCTCGGAACACAAATCCAGCGCCGCCGACGCGCCCATCCCGGTACGCCATACCCTGTTCCGGGATGTGGGGTCGGCGCGCTTGGTACGCACTGCACACATGCCAAGCAACCATTACGCGACCAACACGACGCACCTTGCCCGATCGCGGTAAAGGCGAGGTTGCGGCGCGATCTTTCGTTGCGTCCCAATTTGAGATGCCAAGAGAAGCGTGCGGAAAGTCGCGCAGCGCTCAATAGCGCAGCACTCAGCGGTGCACGGCGCGTGCGCGGAACGTCCTTGGACTTAAGGCGTCCTCTACCCAACGCGCATGGGATCCCACGCCTCTTGGACCATGCCCCTTTCGGCGCAGCGTGATTGCCGATCGCTCGGGGTGTCGGGAGGCGGTCAGGTGCCGGCGGCGAGCCGCACTGGTGTGAAGCTCAGGCGGTGCACGGGCGAAGGTCCGAGGCGCGCAAGCGCCGCAAGATGCGTTTTCGTGCTGTAGCCCTTATGGGCCGCGAAGCCATACCCGGGGTGGGCCCCTTCGAGGCGGCTCATCAGGCCGTCTCGGAAGACCTTGGCGATGATCGAGGCGGCCGCGATCGAAAGCGAGCGCGCATCCCCGCCGACAATGGCGTGCGTCATGCAGGAAACCGAAGGCGGATCATCGCCGTCGATCAAGGCGACGCAAGGGCGGCGCGGCAAGGCCGAGACGGCACGGCGCATCGCGAGCAGGCTCGCCTGACGAATGTTGATCCGGTCGATCTCCGCGGCGCTCACAGTCGCAATGCCGACTTCAGCGCAATCGAGAATCTTGTCGAAGAGGTCGGCTCTTTGCTCGGGGGTCAGCGCTTTCGAGTCGTCGATTCCCTTTGGCACGCGGCGCGTATGGAAGATCACGGCCGCGGCGACGACTGGACCGGCCAGCGGACCGCGCCCCACTTCGTCGACACCGGCGACGAGCTGATGACCTTGTCGCAGCATCGAATTTTCGAAATGGCGGGTTGGAGCCATCGGGCCTCGAGGCTTTGCGCCCGCTATTGGCTGATTCGCGGGGTTGGCGTATGAGAAAGTCCGGCGGGCTTGGGGTCAAGGGGTGTTCAAGCGAATTTTGCAAGGGGATCCCCATGTCGGATGTACCCTCGAAAGCGCAGGATGATCCGATCAGCCTTCCCGGCCCGGTGGTAGGGGAGGGGGGAGAAAAACCGTCTTTGCGACCTGACACGGAGAAGCCACTGAAGTCCGATGACAAGCCCGGATCTCCGCCCGCGCCGCGCAATCCGATTTTCACCGACCTCGTGCAAGGTGAAGAGGACCTTCCGGGTCTCGTCGGCTATGCGCTCTACAAGCTGAGCAAGCGTGATTGGCTCACCGCCTTCGTCAAGACCCATGGACGCGAGCCGACCCAGGACGAAATGGAATCCTACATACTCGGCGAACATACTCAGCGCAGGATCGCGACTTATCGGCGGCTCGCCGAAGAGCTCATCACGCGCAAGACCGCGGTTGCGGAAAAGCCGTCCCCTTCGCCGGCGGTCGTGCCAGATACGCCGCCGCAGCGTGTCGCGGCGGGCCATTCGCTTCGTTCCTCTCTCGCGGGCGAGGCATCGAACGGGAACGGGGTGCGCCCTTCCTCGAAGACGGCCGTGGACGAGGGCAGGCCGCGCCGTTCGGGCGCGACAACCTTGATCTTCTGGCTTTTGGTGCTCTTGGTCCTCGTCGTCGTGGTGGTTTACTGGAATTATCCTTCCGTCCTGCGCGCGCTTACCGGGTGAATCGGATCGCCGCGTGACAGCCCGCCAGCGCTTGCATCTCTTCGACACCACGCTGCGAGACGGCGCGCAGATGACCGGCGTCGATTTCTCGATCGAGGACAAGCGCCAGGTCGCCTTGCTTTTGGACAAGCTGGGCGTCAGCTATGTGGAGGGTGGCTATCCTGGAGCAAATCCGCAGGACACCGAATTTTTCCAGGAGAAACGCACTAAATGCGCGCGTTTCGCAGCCTTCGGCATGACGCGCCGCTCGGGCCGGTCGGTCGCCAACGATCCGGGTCTCGCGGCGCTCCTCGACAGCGCGGCCGACACGGTCGTGCTCGTCGCCAAGGCTTCCGAATATCAAGTGCGTGTGGCGCTCGAGACCTCGCTCGAGGACAATCTCGCGGCGATCACCGAAAGCGTCGGCTTGATCGTCGCGAAAGGACGCGAGGCGATCATCGATTGCGAACATTATTTCGACGGTTACAAGGAGAACGCCGCTTACGCGCTCGCCTGCGCCAAAGCGGCTCATGATGCCGGCGCACGATGGGTCGTGCTCTGCGACACGAATGGGGGCACCTTGCCGGAAGAGGTGCGCCGTATCGTGTCCGAAACGGCGAAGGTCGTACCAGGCGATCGGCTCGGCATCCACGCGCATGACGACTGCGGCTGCGCGGTCGCCAATTCGCTGGCCGCGATCGATGCCGGCGCCCGCCAAATACAAGGCACGCTCAACGGTCTCGGCGAGCGCTGTGGCAATGCCAATCTCGTGACCTTGATCGGCGCCCTGAAGCTGAAGGAGGCCTTCGCGGAACGCTTCGACATCGGCGTCGAAGATGAAGCCCTGGGCGAGCTGACCCATGTCTCGCGCGCGCTCGACGAGATTTTGAACCGCGCGCCAAACCGGCACGCACCCTTCGTCGGCGCCTCTGCCTTCGCCACCAAGGCTGGCATCCACGCCTCAGCCCTGTTGAAGGACCCGCGCACCTACGAGCACGTGACTCCAGAAAGCGTCGGCAATCGCCGCCGCGTGCTGGTCTCCGACCAGGCGGGCAAATCGAACGTGCTTGCCGAGCTTGAGCGTGTCGGCATCAGGCTCGACAAAGCTGACACGCGGCTTTCTCGTGTCCTCGCGGAGATCAAGCAGAAGGAAGCCGAAGGATATGCTTTCGAGGGGGCGGACGCGTCGTTTTTTCTCCTGGCCAAACGCGTGCTCGGCGAAGCGCGCGAGTTTTTTACGGTCGAGCGCTTCTCGGTGAGCGTCGAGCGACGGCACAATGCCATGGGCGAACTCGTCACCTTCTCGGAGGCGATCGTACGGGTGAATGTCGCCGGCGAGACCGTGATCTCGGCGGCCGAAGGCAATGGGCCTTTCAACGCGCTCGACCTTGCCCTGCGCAAGGATCTCGGCGCCTATCAAAGCTTGATCGAGGACCTCGAACTCCTCGACTACAAGGTGCGTATTTTTCAGGGCGGCTCGGATGCCGTCACGCGAGTGCTCATCGAGTTCGGTGACAGGCATGGAGATCGCTGGACCACTGTCGGCGTCTCGGGAAATCTCGTCGATGCCTCGTTCCAGGCCCTCGTCGACGCGATCACCTACAAGCTCATGAAGGAACACGGGCTCGCTTGATCGCGACGCACCGGCGATCTTCGCTTTTGACGCGTGTGGGAAGGAGATCGAAGCCAGGCGGCGTGGAAGACGGGGCGCGTTATTCTTCGCTTCACGCCACGCTCCGCGTGGCGCAGCCGGCTCACTCGTCGAACATATACCGGAGACCGACACGGAACTGATGCGCGCTCAGGTTTTTCAGCCTGGGCGCGATGCCGAAACTGTCGGTCGCGAACCGCGCATCGGAAACATTGAGGTAGCGATAGCCGAAATCGAGCTTGGTGCTCGGCGCGACATCGATTGCCGCGCCTGCCATCAAGGCCCAGGCAAATCGACCTGTGGTATGTGTCGGGAAGGCATTTAAGATCGGCAGGCCCGTTGTGGGATCAAGCATCGGCACGAAGCTGCCCGTGATGGTCTGCGTGAATTGCTCATTGACGATCTTCGATACTTCCGTGAACGCATAGCCGACGCCGCCGCCCACATAGGGCGTGATGGCTGACCAGGTGCCGAGATCCACATAGCCGTTGGCGAGAACCGCCCAGCTGGCGAGCCCCGTCTTGTCGGTGGCGAGACAGCAATTCGGCACGAGATAGCTGGCCCGGATGTTGCCGGCAAAGGTGTAGTCAGCCGTCACGTCGGCGCGGAACCAGTTGTTGATCTTGTAGCCGACGCCGCCACCGAGCACCGCCGAACCCGCCAGGCTCAAATGATCGAAGGGAGCGCCATTGTAGCTGCCGCTCGGGCCTTGCGGGCGCGAATAACCGACATCTCCGCGAATGTACCAGCCCGTGCCGAGGTAAGCGGTTCCGTACTGGGCTTGCGGCGCGAGAAGCGGGGCTGCGGGGAGGGTGTCGAGATCCGCTGCCGAGACAGTTGTCGTAAAGGAAATGCCAGTGAAAAGCAGCAAGGCGAATATGTTGCGAATCATCGAGACTTCTCCCGGAGTAGTCATCGATGATCATCATTGTCTGTTAACCTTAACGGCGATTTAACGAGCCTATCGATCACAAGTATTAATGAAGCGAAGAGGCCGATATTTCCCATCAGTTCTTCGTTTTGGCTAAGCGGAATTCGCTCTTTCAGACGAAGACGATCGTATTCTTCCGACACGTTTGCCGAGCACTCACAAGGCGTGGGTGCACGCAACGAGTGCGCGCATGACGGTGTGGAGGTAAGTGGGTGCGCGCCACGCGCGCGGCAGGTGCCCAGGACGCTGTGTATGCCTGCGCCCACCTGATCCTCGAGCCAAGCCCGAGGGCGTGCATGAGGGTGTGCCCCGTCGCAGCGGGGATTTTCCTCGTCGGCGCTGGGACGAAGACGAGTGAGGCTACCGCGGGATCTCGGGAAGATCGTCGGTCGCACCCAGCATCGGACCCGCTTCGCCGAAGACCCAGCGCACGCCCAGTCGAATCTCGTTGGACGCGATGTTTCTCACTTTGACCCCGGCGAAGCTCTCGCGGCACAAACAATTGATCGGGCCTGAGCGGATATCACCGAGATCGAGATGTCGGTAGCCGAGATCGAGCTTGAGATTGGGTGAGATGCTGTAGGAAATCCCCGCCATGAGGGACCATGCGGGGTCGGTTCTGGTTTTCGCAACGCCTGGCAAGAAGGCGACAGGCACGGGGGTGCCGTTCGCATTGATTGAAGTGAAATCCGTCCCGGAGATGGCGACGCCGTTGCCGGTGAAGCCGCTCAGCTCGTGATGAGCAAGGCCGATGCCGGCCCCGACATAAGGAGTGAAGCCATACCAGGTGCCGAGGTCCGCATAGGCGTTCGCCATAACGACGGCGGTTTGCAGCGAACCGGCAAATTCAGTTTTGCCGAGAAAGGCGAGGGAGGTCGAAGGGTTGAATACGCTCTCTTGAAAGTTTCCGCGCAGTGCAGCCGAAGACCGGTAATCCGTCGTGATGTCCACCCTGACCCAGGGATGAATCTCATAGCCGAACCCTGCGCCGACAAAACCGGAATCGCGGACCGATCTCGAAACAAGGCCTGCCGAGACGAGTTGATCGCCCTGAGTCAAGCCGGTGACGGCTTGCGTCCATCTGCCCGTCGAATTGGAGGTGGCGCCCAAGTCGCCGCGAACATACCAGTTGCCGAGCGATTGTGCCGGTGGAAGCGCGGGGGCTTCTGGCAACGCGGGGAGCTCGGCTGCTTTGGCATCCAGGCTGCAAAGCGCCAGAAGACCCACCACCGCGCGTTTGAGCCAACCCATCCCGGCCGTCCACTTTCCTGGGCCCGAGGCTGGGTCCCCACCGAATTCACGGCGGGACGATCTCAACGAATATTTAAGGAGCGATTAACCCTAACGGTTAACCTTGATGCAGGGGTTAGCCGCGAAACCTCTGAGGCATCTACGCGGTGAAGCGGGGCATCGCCTGAATATCTGGATGCCCGCATGTCGCCGGCAGAGCGATAGGGCCTTTGAGACTGCACCACGTCCATGGACTACCGGAAGCGGCATCCGACTGCGAGGTGAAACTCGCGAAAGCAATCGAGTGAGAAGAAGCTCGAGATTGCTCACGCGGCTTGCGTGAGTGCCTCGACGATGTCGTTCACCACGCGCTCGACAAGATCGCGATCGTCCCCCTCGCCCATGACCCTGATCACCGGTTCCGTGCCGGAGGGACGGATCACGAGGCGCCCTTGCTTCCCGAGGCGGCCGCGTCCGCTCTCGATCGCCGTCACGACGTTTTCCGCGGCGAGGGGTTCGCCCTTTTTGTAGCGCACGTTCTTGAGGATTTGCGGCAGCGGCTGGAAGCAATGGCAAACTTCGCTCACCGGCCGCTCGGTGCGCTTCACCACGGCCAGGAGCTGCAAGGCCGCGACGAGTCCATCCCCGGTCGTCGTGTAATCGGACATGATGATGTGGCCGGATTGCTCGCCGCCGAGATTGTAGCCGTGCTGGCGCATGTGCTCGAGCACGTAACGATCGCCGACCGCAGTGCGCGCCAGCAGCAACCCGATTCCGTTGAGATAGCGCTCGAGACCGAGATTCGACATCACGGTCGCGACGATCCCCGGCTGGGATAGGAGTTTGTCGTCTTGCCAGCGCGTCGCCACCACGCCCATGAGTTGGTCACCGTCGACGAGATGACCGCGCTCGTCGACGATGATCACCCGATCGGCGTCTCCATCGAGCGCGATGCCGACATCGGCGCGCATCTCCTTGACCTTGGTGATCAGCGCTTGCGGTTCCGTCGAGCCGCATTCCTTGTTGATGTTGAACCCGTCCGGATCGACGCCGATGGCGACGACCTCGGCGCCGAGTTCCCAAAGCGCTTCCGGCGCCACCTTATAGGCGGCCCCATGCGCACAATCGACGACGACACGCATGCCGTCGAGGCTCAGGCCGCGCGGCAAGGTGCGCTTGGCGAATTCGATGTAGCGCGCATGCACGCTCTCGATGCGCTTGGCGCGCCCGAGATCGCGCGATCCCGAAAGACGCGAGGCGAGGTCCTGATCGAGAAGCGCGCCGATCTCAGCTTCGATCTCGTCGGACAACTTGTAGCCGTCCGGCCCGAAGAGCTTGATGCCGTTGTCCTCGAAGCCGTTGTGCGAAGCGGAAATCATCACCCCGAGATCGCACCGCATCGAGCGGGTGAGCATGGCGACCGCGGGCGTCGGCATCGGGCCGAGCAGCAGCACGTCGAGGCCGACCGAGGTGAAACCCGCCACCATGGCGTTCTCGATCATGTACCCCGAAAGTCGGGTGTCCTTGCCGATGACGACACGGTGCCGGTATTCGCCGCGTCGAAACGCAAGACCCGCCGCCTGGCCAACCTTAAGAGCGAGCTCCGGTGTGATGATCGCGTTCGCCTTGCCGCGAATCCCGTCGGTGCCGAAATATTTACGCGCCATTACGAAACGCCTCGACCCAATCCGCTCCACTTTGGCCGATTGACTTAACGCCGCAAGCTTGCGGATTGCTTACGATTATAAGCTGAGTAGCCGCCAAAATCATTCACTTTTCGCGACTCCCCATTACCGCCGGCGATCGCGCGAGGAACGAGCGACGAAAAGGATAATCGGGCTGCTGTTACACGCTTTCGCGCAAACGCGAAAGGACCGCGCGCCGGCAGCGGGGGTGCCTCGGCGCACGCAACGTCCGATACCCCTTTGACGCGCCTCCTCGACAGTATAAGAGGGGCGTCCCGAGCGGGCGTGGCGGAACTGGTAGACGCGCGGGACTCAAAATCCCGTTCCCCCTAAAGGAGTGTCGGTTCGATTCCGACCGCCCGCACCAATTCGATTGCGCGATCGAGACGTTCTGCGCCACGCAGGCGAGCAACTGGCTTTCGGCGGATGGATTTCGTTCGCGCCGAGCGTCGAGCTCCTCGAGTCAGCAGGACGGCAGCGAAAAGCACGGCAAAGTGAAGCGCGCTCGTGCTCAAAAATGCGGTAGCTTGCCGCCAAACTGATCCTGATTCGCCGTGAGAGCCAGGCTTTTGCTTTGCTCGAAGGTCGGCTCGTCGGGCTTCGAGGATGTCCTTCATGCTCTGCCGCACCGCGAACGCACCGACGGCAGAACGAGTCACGATTTGTTGGAGAAGAGTTGCTCGATCAAACCGCGACTTTTGATGTGCTGATCGTCGGTGGCGGGAATGCCGCCCTTTGCGCGGCGATCAGCGCGCGTCGTGCGGGCGCGCGCGTCCTCGTCCTCGAGTCGGCGCCCAAATTCTACCGCGGCGGCAACACGCGCCACACCCGCAACATGCGATGTGCGCATGATGCCGCGACCGCGATCCTCACCGGCCCCTACACGGAAGCGGAGTTCTTTGACGATCTCCTACGGGTGACGGAAGGCGAGACGGACGAAGCCTTGGCGCGCCACATGATCCATGAGTCGAAATCGGTCCTCGATTGGCTCGTGGAACAGGGTGTGCGCTGGCAGCCCTCGCTCGGCGGCACGCTCTCTCTTGGCCGGACGAACTCTTTTTTCCTCGGTGGCGGCCGCGCCATGCTGAACGCACTTTACGAGACGGCCGAGCGGCTCGGGGTCGAGATCGCCTACGACAGCGAGGTCGTCGACCTTGCGATCGAGGACGGCATGTTCCTCTCCGCCACTGTCGCGCGCGGGAGCGAAAGCCTCGAGATACGTGCTGCGACGCTCATCGCGGCGGCCGGCGGCTTCGAGGCCAATCTCGAATGGATGAAACAATATTGGGGGGCGGCGGCGGATAATTTTCTCATCCGCGGCACGCCTTATAATCGCGGCTCGCTCCTCAAGCTTCTCCTGGCCAAGGGCGTGCAAGAGGTCGGCGATCCCACACAGTGCCACGCCGTCGCCATCGACGCGCGCGCGCCGAAATTCGACGGCGGCATCATTACGCGCCTCGATTGCGTGATCTTCGGCATCGTGGTGAACAAGGATGCGCGGCGCTTCTACGACGAAGGCGAGGACATCTGGCCGAAACGCTATGCGATCTGGGGACGCCTCATCGCCGGCCAGAGAGACCAGATCGCCTACATCGTCTTCGACGCCTCTTCGCGCGATTTGTTCATGCCCTCGCTCTATCCGCCCTTCGAGGCGCGGACATTGAACGAGCTTGCGACGCATCTCGAGCTTGATGCCGTGACGTTCGAGCACACGATCAGCGAATTCAACGCGGCCGTGCGGCCGGGCACGTTCGATCATGCCATCCTCGATGATTGCCGCACCGAGGGCCTCGTGCCGCCGAAGTCCCATTGGGCGCGTCGCATCGAGCGCCCCCCGTTTTACGCCTATCCGGTGCGCCCCGGCATCACCTTCACCTATCTGGGAACCCGGGTGAACAAGGAAGCGCGTCTCATCATGAGTGACGGCAGGCCGTCGGCCAACATGTTCGCGGCGGGCGAGATCATGGCCGGCAATGTGCTCGGGCGCGGATATGCTGCCGGCATCGGCATGACGATCGGCAGCGTCTTTGGACGCATCGCGGGGCGGGAGGCCGCTGCCTATGCACACAACTGACCTTGTCGCCCCCGCGCGGCACGCGAGCGCGGATCTCGCGGAGGCGGACCGCCTCATGACGATCTGCAATTCCTGCCGATACTGCGAGGGGCTTTGCGCCGTCTTTCCGGCGATGGAGATGCGCCAAGCATTCGCGGACGGAGACCTCAACTATCTCGCCAATCTTTGCCATGGCTGCGGCGCCTGCTTTCACGACTGCCAATTCTCGCCGCCGCATGAATTCAACGTCAACGTGCCGCTGAACTTTTCGCGCGTGCGGGCGCGATCCTATGCGCGCTATGCCTGGCCAAGCGCGCTTTCCGGCATGTTCGCGCGCAACGGGCTTGCGACAGGCGCCGTTATGGCACTCGCGGTCACCGCTTTCCTCGTCGCATTTGCGCGCCTCGATGAGCCCGCCGTCCTGTTCGGTATTCATGAAGGGCAAGGCGCCTTTTACGACGTGATGCCGCATGGCGCTATGGTTTTCCTCTTTGGCATCGCCTTCGTTTTCGCGCTCGTTGCGCTTGCGATGGGCGCACGTCGGTTCTGGCGTGATATCGGCGAGGAACCGTCGGCGCTCGCTGATCGCCCATCGCTTGCACAAGCGGCGCGCGACGTCCTCGCGCTTCGATATCTCGATGGCGGTGGCGTCGGCTGCATGAACAAGGACGAGCGCCCGACGGATCGGCGCCGCCTTTTTCACCATCTCACCTTCTACGGGTTCATTGCCTGCTTCGCCGCGACCTGCGTGGCCACGCTCTACCACTACCTTCTGGGCCGAGAAGCGCCCTATCCGATCTACGATCTCCCGGTGCTTCTCGGGACGCTCGGGGGAATTGGCCTCGTGATCGGCTCGATCGGCCTTCTCGCGGCTCGCTGGCGACGAGAGCCCGCGATCGCTGATGCCGAGCGGTTCGGCATGGATGCTGCCTTCACGGTCATGCTGTTTCTCGTCGGTGCCACGGGGCTCTCGCTTCTCGCGCTGCGGGGGACGAGCCTGATGGGAATCATGCTCGCGCTCCACCTCGGCGTCGTTTTCGCTCTCTTCATCACGATGCCCTACGGCAAGTTCGTGCACGGCATCTATCGTTTCATCGCCCTTCTGCGGTATGCCAAGGAAAAGCGGATTTTGTCTTGAAGGTGGTCGACGCGATGCAGAACAGCGAGCCTGTGTGGCGCCTAGTCGAGGCGAAGGAAACGCGCTTCGTCGAGTTGAGCGACGAGGTCTGGGCCATGCCGGAACTCAATTATCAGGAGCACCGTTCGGCGGCTGCCCATGTCGCCACGCTCGAGCGGGAGGGGTTCGAGGTCACCAAAGGTATTGCCGGCCTGCCGACCTCTATGGTCGGGGAAGCGGGCAAGGGTGGCCCGGTCATCGCGATCCTCGGGGAAGTATGACGCTCTTCCAGGGCTCAGCCAGGCGGCCGGTGTCGCGGAGCGACGCGCCTTGCCGGAAAGCAGCAACGGCCATGGCTGCGGGCACAACATGCTAGGTTCGGCCTCCCTGCTCGCGGCGACCGCGGTGAAGGATTGGCTTGCCACATCAGGTCTCGACGGGCGCGTGCGCTATTATGGTTGCCCGGCGGAAGAAGGCGGCTCGGGCAAAGGCTTCATGGTTCGCGCCGGCGCTTTCGACGATGTCGACGTGGCGATCTGTTGGCACCCTTCGGCTTTCACGGGCGTGAACCGGCCATTCTCGCTCGCTTGCGTCGAGATCGATTTTTTATTCCATGGTCGCGCCTCTCATGCGGCCGGAGCGCCGCATCTTGGACGAAGCGCGCTCGACGCGGTCGAGCTCATGAATGTCGGCGTGAACTATATGCGCGAGCACATGGCTTCGACCGCGCGCATCCATTATGCGCTGATCGATTCAGGCGGCATCGCGCCGAACGTGGTGCAATCGAAAGCAGTGGTGCGCTACCTCATTCGCGCCCAGACGCTCGGCGAGATGTGGACGCTCGTCGAGCGCGTGAAGAAGATTGCCGAAGGCGCGGCTATGATGACCGAGACAAAGGTCGCATCAAAGCAGCTCAGCGGCGACGCCAATCTCGTCGGCAATGCGCCGCTCGAAGAGGCGATGTTCGCGAACATGATGCGGCTCGGCCCGCCGCGCTTCGATGCCGCCGACAAGGCCTTCGCCGTCGAGATTCAGAAGACCCTGAGGCGCGAGGACGTCGTCGCGGCGTATGGCCGCTTCGGTCTCGAGGTGAAGGAAGGCGAGGCGTTGAGCGAAGATATTTATCCGCTCGGGAGCGGCGTCGAGACATCCGTCGGATCGACCGATGTGGGCACGGTAAGCTGGGTGGTGCCGACCGTGCAATGCCGTGTTGCCTGCTACGCCATTGGCACGCCCGGCCATTCCTGGCAGCTCGTTGCGCAAGGCCTTGCGGGCGCCGCGCATAAAGGCCTCGCCTACGCGGCGAAGGTGATGGCGGGCACTGCGATCGGCGTGTTCCAAGACGCCGATCTCCTCGCCCGTGCGAAGGCGGCACACCACGCGTTCCGGGCCGAGAACCCTTTCGTGAACCCGATCGCGGATGATCTTGCGCCACCGCTCGACATGGCGGCGCACTGAGGGGGCTCGCTTACGAGGGGCTTTGGCCGGTCACGTCCAACCGCATGCGATCAAGTCCGACCCGCGCAAACCGCAGGCAAGTCAGTCAGACGCTTGCTTTTGCAGCGATTGCGCCATCTTGAGGTGTTTCTGGAGAATGGGCAACTGCTCCTTGGCGAGGTCGCTCACCTTGCCGTTGCCGGCATCCCGCTCCGCTTGGAATTTTCGGATGTCCTCCTGATGGTCCTTTACCATGTAGGCCACGAATTCGCTGTCGAATTGGGGGCCTGAAAGTCCGGAGAGCCGGGTGTAGGCGTCTTGGGCATCGTGCGTCGGCGCGATCGGGGGTTTTGCACCGAGCTCCCCGGCGAGGGCGACCATTTGATCTTTCGCCTTCATGTGGTCGTCGGAAAGCATATTTCCAAAATCGCGTACGCCTTGGGCATCGCCGCGCTGCGCGGCGAGCCGGCCGAGCATGATCTCCGATATGTCGCCCTCGATGGCCTCGGTGACAAAAGTCTTGGGAGGGTCCGCGGCATCGGCCAAAGCCGGCCCGACGCTCGCAAACGCCATGAACGCCAGGATCGACGCAAATCTCATTTCATTCTCCGCTTCCTGCCGGCCTTTCACGTGAACGGCGGCGAAGGCGGGGGGTTCCAAAGGGTTTACCTGGCCAGCATCCGGGCAACTTCGAAATTGGCGTCAGTGGTGGACCTGCCTATGCCGCGCTCGGGGAACGCGGCTTGTGGGCGCGCAAATCGCGAAGCGTGAGGCGCAAATTGCCCCTGTGGCGGCGAAGTTCGGCCTTGGCCTCCTCGCGTCCGATACCCAGCGCGACAAGCGCTGCGAGCTTGACGTCGCCTTCCGCGTCGATCAGGGCCTCTCTCGCGCGAGGCGCGTCGCAATTGGCGATCTTGGCAACCATGGCCTCGCTGCGGCGCCTGAGCTTGGCATTGGTGACGCGAAAATCGACCATCATGCCTTTGTAGACACGGCCAAGCCGCACCATCACGGCGGTTGAGAAAAGGTTGAGGACGATCTTCTGCGCCGTTCCGGCCTTCATCCGGGTCGAGCCGCCGATCACCTCTTCGCCAGTTTCGACGAGAATCGGATGTTCGCTTGCCGCAAGAAGCGGCGCGCCCGCGTTGTTGGCGATCGCAATGGTAAGCGCGCCCAACCGGCGCCCCTCGCGGAGCGCCGCCAAGGTGTAAGGAGTGGTGCCACTTGCCGCGACACCGATCATCACGTCACGCTCTCCGACAGCGAGATGACGCACACGGCTCAGCGCGTCCTCATCGGAGTCCTCCGCGCCTTCGATCGCGTGCCATAGCGCTTTTTCGCTTCCGGCGATGGCGAAATCGATGCGCGCTCGCGGCCAGCCGAAAGTGGGAGGCAATTCCACGCCATCCTGCACCGCGATCCGGGCCGAGGTGCCGGCACCGGCATAGACGAGGCGGCCCTCGCTACGCGCGAGAAGGGAGACGGCCGCCTCCACGGCCGTGGCGAGCCCCGGCAGCGCGGAAGTCACGGCGGCGACCGCCGCCAACTGGCCTTCGTGAAGGGTCTTCAGCACGTCGAGGGTCGACCACTCGTCGAGGCCGGTGAAGCGATGGCTGAGGCTTTCGGTCCCGCTGGTCACCGACCTCTCCAAGGAATTGAGGTAAACCACTTGGGCGCTGCATCGAGAACGCGCCACCTTCTGCTATATGGGGTCGGTGCATCCGAAGAGGAAATCGATGGCCGTCAATCTGCGATGCGCCGCGCTCATCACGCTTGCCACTCTCGTGGGCTCGCCAGGAGGGGTTGAACAAGGTTTCGCCGAGGAGGCTGCCAGCGCGCCCTTGCAGATTGCGATCGATTCGTCGCCCGCCGGACTCGATCCCCACATCGTCACCGCGTTCAACAGCCTCGCGATCGTGAATGGGACGATTTACGAGGGCCTCACCGCGATCGACAAGGACCTTCAGGTGAGCCCTGGTCTTGCCGAGTCTTGGGCCATTTCACCCGATGGCCTGTCCGTACGCTTCAAGCTGCGCTCGGGCGTGGCCTTCCATGACGGCAGCCCCATGACGTCACAGGACGTGGTCTCCAGCCTTCGGCGCGTGCAAGCGAAGGAGATCGGCTCGCCGCTCGCAAGCCGGCTCGTCGCCGTTGCCGAGGTAAACGCCGTCGATCCGCTCGAAGTGGAATTGAAGCTCAAAGAGCCTTCCGCACCCCTTCTCGCGGCGCTCGCCGGCATCGCCATCGTGCCGCACTCGATGGAGGCGAACAAGGAAACGCTGCAAAAGACGCCGATCGGAACCGGCCCGTTCAAATTCGAGGCCTGGCAGCCGAACAACTTCATTCTTCTTTCCCGCAACGCTCATTATCGCGAGCCTGACAAACCGAAGCTCTCAGGCTTGAAGTTCAATATCGTTCCGGAGGCCGCCACGCGCGCTCTCGGCTTGGAGAGCGGGCAATATGCCTTGCTGCCCCAGCTCGACGCCGCGACCGCGCTCGAGCTCAAAGGCAGGCCCGGGATCGAGCTCAAACAAACCCTGGAGCTTTCCGACACGGTGATCGGGTTTAACGTGGCCCGCCCACCCTTCAACGATGCGCGCGTGCGCGAAGCGGTGAATTACGCGCTCGATCGGCAGGCGATCATCGATGCGGCGCTCTTCGGCGCCGGCGTGCCGGCCGGGCCAATCTCTCCGGTGCTGAGGGCTTGGGCGCGGCCCGCCACCGATTTCCCCTGCTACCGCCATGATCCGCAAAAGTCGCGCGCGCTCCTCCAGGAAGCCCGGTTCGAGAAAGGCGGGAAGCTCGTGCTGCGGGTTCTTGCCGCGCGTCAGGACATCAAGGACATTGCGCAGGTGGTGCAGGCCGAGCTTGCCGAGGTCGGCATCGAGGTCGAGCTTGCGAATGAGGAGACGGGCCAATTCGTGCAGGATTGGCGAAACGGCAATTTCGACCTCTTCGCCTCGGCCAATGCCGGGGGCGCCGATCCCGACGAGTTCCTCTACCGCACCTTTCATACGGGCGGCTCGACGAACGTGTTCAAATATTCGGACGCAGCGATCGATCGCGATCTCGACGAGGCACGCCGCCTCCCCGATACAGCCTCGCGCAAGGCGATCTACGATCGCCTGCAGATGAAGCTTGCCTGCTCGGGGCCGATCGCGGCGATCGCTTACGGCACCTTGTTCAGTGCCGCTCGTGCCGATCTCAAGGGATTCGAAATCATGGCGAACCGCTCGCTTGTCTCGCTTCGCGATGCCTCGCTTTCGCCCTGAGGTAGAAATGCGGGCTTCGGTAGGCGTAACCCTTCGCGAGGCCATGCCTCGATGTTGAGGCGCATTCTTCTGCCGCGCCTCATCGATCTGGGGCTTGTCATTGTCGGCGTGTCGGTCATTGCCTTCCTGATGATCCGGCTCATCCCGGGCGACGCGGTCGCCATCATGCTCGGCGCGAACAGCGAAGTGACGCCGCAAGCGCTTTCCGAGCTGCGCGCCAGGATCGGGCTCGATGAGCCTTTCCTCAACCAATATCTGCGCTGGGCTCTAGGCGCGCTTCGTGGCGATTTCGGCACCTCCCTTTGGACCGGCCGTCCGGTCGCCGATGAGATCCTGGCGAATATCTCACCGACGCTCGAGCTCACCTTCCTCGCGCTTGTGATCGGCGCGGGCGCCGCCGTGCCGCTCGGCTGTCTCATGGCGAGCCGTCGTGGACGAAGTGCCGATATGGCGCTGCGTGTGGGAACGGTGCTCGGCCTCACAATTCCGTCGTTCTGGCTCGGCATCGTGCTCATCCTCGCCGCCTCGCGTTTTCTGCCGGGCCTTGCCTTGCTCGGCTATGTGCCAATTACGGAAAATCCGCTCGGCAATCTCGGGCGAATGGCGCTCCCGGCTTTCGCGCTGGCGTTGCCGATTGTCGCCAGCCTCTCGCGCCTTGTCCGGTCCGCCATGCTCGACAGCCTCGGCCAGGATTATATCCGCACGGCGCGCGCCAAGGGCGCGCCCGAGCGGGTGATCCTCTACAAGCACGCGCTTCGCAACGCTCTCATCCCCTTCGTCACTCATCTCGGTATCACGGCGGGCTACCTTCTCGGCGGCGCCATCGTCGTGGAGGAGGTCTTCGCCATCCCGGGTCTCGGGCGCCTCATCCTGGGCGCAGTCACCGAACGCAATTACCCGCTGGTGCAGGGGACCATCCTCATGGTCACGATCGGCTTTGTCGTGTTGAATTTCGCGATCGACCTGATTTACAGGTTCATCGATCCGCGCCTGAGGCGCTGAGCGCTTGAGGCTTCTTCACGACCGCGTGCTCGCTCTGGCCGCCCTCCTTGTGGCGGCCGCCCTGGGAATTTCCGTTCTCGGGCCATGGATCGCCCCTTACGACCCTTTGACTCAGAGCATCGCCGCGAGGCTCCAAGGCCCAGGCGCCTTGCATTGGCTCGGTACCGATCAGCTCGGTCGCGACATCTTGGCGCGTATTTTTTTCGGCACGCGCGCTACTCTTATCGATTGCGTGCTCGCTGTCGGCTTTGCGCTCGGCGTCGGCGGCGCGATCGGCATCGCCGCCGCTTTTCTCGGGGGCTGGTTCGAGCGCATCGCGATGCGGATCATGGACGTGATCTTCGCTTTTCCCGTGATGCTGCTCGCCATCGGAATCATTGCCATGCTCGGCCCGCGCGACGCGAGCGCGACCGTCGCCATCGCGATCATCTACACGCCGATATTCGCGCGGCTTTTGCGGGGACCCGCGCTCGTGATCTGCGAGACCGAATATGTGAAAGCTGCTCGCGCCATCGGAGCTTCGCCCCAAGCTATCCTCTTTCGCCACGTGGTGCCGAACCTCGCCTCGGTGATCCTGGTGCAGACGAGCCTCTTGCTCTCGTCCGCCATCCTGGTCGAAGCCTCGCTTTCCTTTCTCGGGCTTGGGGCGCAGCCGCCCGCGCCCTCGCTTGGCCTCATGCTCGCCGAAGGGCGCAATTTCCTCATGCTTTCTCCCTGGAGTGCGGTGTTCGCCGGGATCGCCATCCTTCTCCTCGCCTTCGGTTTCAACCTCCTTGGGGATGCCCTGCGCGACAGGCTAGACCCGCGCCTGGCGAGGACTTGAGGGTGGCACGATCGTCGCATAGCGCTATCCTCGCAGCAGCGCTCAGATCGGCTGGTCTGGGCACGCGGGCGGTTGATCAATCCCCACGGTCCGCGCGTATCGGTCGCGCCCAGGGACGTTCTGCAGCATCGCGAGACTGAAATGCCTGCATTTCTTCGGAGAAGCTCAGCGTCACATCGACGTCATCCCAGCCGTTGAGGAGCTTGGTCTTGAAAAAGGAGTCGATCGAGAAGTCATACACCCGATTGCCGCAGACGATCCGCTGCGCCTCGAGGTCCACATTGATCGCAGCGCCTGCAAATTGCTCCAAGTGAGCGAGGAGGGCCTCGGCGTCGCTCTCCTTCACGCGCGCGGGAAGAAGCCCGTTCATCACGCAATTCGATGAAAAGATGTCGCCGAAGCTCGGCGCAATGATGCAGCGAATGCCGAAATCCGCCAGCGCGTAGACGGCGCCCTCCCGCGACGAACCGCCGCCGAAATTGCGTCTCGCGACGAGAATTTGCGCGCCCTTGTAACGTGGATCGTCGAGCGGCAACACACTTTTGGCCTGGCCGTCCGCCCCGAAGCGCAAATCGTGAAGCAAGAATCCGCCGTACCCAGTCGCGCGCGACCGCTTGAGGAAACGTGCCGGGACGAGCTGATCCGTATCCACATTGGCGAGCGGAAGTGGGCAGGCTCGAGCCGCGAGCGTCGTAAAAGGGTTCATCGACCGCCCTCGCGCTTGCACATCAAGCTCTCCCCTCAAGGAGTTCGCGCGCATCGGTAAGATGCCCAGTAACGGCGGCAGCCGCCACCATCGCAGGCGACATCAAATGCGTGCGCGCCCCCGGACCTTGTCTGCCCTTGAAGTTGCGGTTCGTCGTCGAGGCGCAGCGTTCGCCGGGCGGTACGAGATCGCCATTGATGCCGACGCACATCGAGCACCCGGAATCGGCGAATTCGAGCCCCGCCTCGCGGAAAATGCGGTCGAGCCCCTCTTCCTCGGCTTGGCGCTTGACGCTGCTCGATCCCGGTGAGACGAGGCCAGGCACCTTGGCGCGCCGTCCGGCGAGCACCGAAGCGGCCGCGCGCAAGTCCTCGATCCGGCCATTCGTGCAAGAGCCGATGAAGACGCGATCGATTGCGATCGAGCTGAGCTTGCCACCCGGCGTGAGCCCCATATAGGCGATGGCGTCACTGATCGCAGCGGCGCGCGCCGGATCGGCGTGGGTGGACGGGTCGGGCACGGTGGCATCGACCGGCAAGGCCTGTTCGGGACTCGTGCCCCAGGTTACGGTCGGCACGATCTCGCCGCCGTCGAGCGTGATCTCGCGATCGAAGCTCGCGCCCGGATCGCTCGCGAGCTTGTCCCAAGCCTCGACCGCGCGCTCGAAGCTCTCGCCCTTGGGTGCGAAAGGGCGGCCTTTCAGCCAGTCATAGGTGGTTTGGTCCGGGGCCACGAGGCCGTTGCGGGCCCCCGCCTCGATCGAGAGATTGCACAACGTCATGCGTCCCTCCATCGAGAGCGCGCGCACGGCCGAGCCCGCGTATTCGATTGCATGTCCTTGCGCGCCATCCGCGCCGACGCGGGAGATGAAGGTGAGCGCGATGTCCTTCGCGGCGGTGCCCGGCATCGTCGCGCCTTCCACGCGCAAACGCATGCACTTTGGCTTTTTCTGCCAGATGGCCTGCGTCATCAGGACATGCGCGACTTCCGACGCGCCGATGCCGAACGCGTAGGCTCCGAACGCGCCATGCGTCGAGGTGTGGCTGTCGCCGCACACGATGGTAAGGCCGGGCAAGGTCAAGCCCTGCTCCGGGATGGCGACATGCACGATACCTTGGCGCGGATCGTTGAGCCCGATATGGGCGATGCCATGCGCGCCCGTATTGCGCGCCAAAAGATCGACCATGCGCGCGATCTCCGGATTTGCGATCGGCTGGGCGCGGGCACGTGTCGGGACGTAATGGTCGGCAATGGCGAAGGAGAGGTCGGGTCGGGCGATCGCTCGTCCCCGCTTTCGTACCTGCTCGAAGGCGTGGAATGAGCCCTCGTGCAAGAGATGGCGGTCGATGAAGAGCAGGCAATCTCCGCCGTCGCGGGCCACGATCACATGGCTTTCCCACAGCTTGTCGATGATGGACAGCGGTTGCGAGCGCATCTGCTACCTGCACTTGACGCGGAAAGTTGTCTTATAGAGTATACATCTAAAGGTCTTAGCCTCAAAGCGGCGAGGCAAAGCTGGCCGCGCCGGCCAAGGTGAAGTGGACCAGGTCCAAATAAGGGCATGCATGGCAAGGATCGAGCCCTCCAAAGCCCGGCAAGTCTATCTTCTTCTGCGTGATCGAATCACCGCGGGGATGGCGGTTGGTTCCACACTGCCGCCTGAGCAGGTGCTCGCCGCCGAGCACGCTGTGTCGCGCATCACGGTGCGCCGTGCGCTTGCGGAACTCGAGCGCGAAGGGCTCATTCTGCGCCGTCAGGGAGCGGGCACTTTCGTGCGGATGCGCCACACGCCGAACCCTGTCATCGCCGATCTTTCCGACATGCTCGCCAATATCGAGGCGATGGGACGCACGACGCAGGTGCGCCTGCTTTCGTTCGGCTACCGTCGCCCGCTCGCCAGTGTTGCGAGCGCGCTCAACCTGCCGGCAGGCGAGAGCGTGCAGCATTCGATCCGCGTGCGCCTGATCGATGGCCAACCGATGTCCCATCTCACGACGCATGTGCCGGCGCGCATCGGCATGACGTATTCGGAGGAGGAGCTCGCGTCGCGACCGCTCCTTTCTCTCATCGAACGGTCCGGGATCGTCGTGGCGCGCGCCACTCAGGAGATCGGGGCGGTGCTTGCGTCGCCGGATGTGGCGCACGCACTCGAGGTGGAAGTCGGCTCGGCGCTCGTCGCGCTCACGCGCATCATCTTCGACGAGAGCGCGCGCGGCATCGAGCACCTTTTTGCGCTTTACCGGCCCGACCGCTACGCGCTGCGCATGGATCTTGTCCGCGCGGAAGGCGCCAACGGAAAGCGCTGGGTGCCGGCAAATGACGCAAGCGCGGTGCCGCAAGCCGAGGTTCACATCCAAGAGCGAACGAAGCGAAACGGGAGAGCGAAATGACCCACGGCCTCAATTCCGGGTGGACCCGCCGCCGGCTACTCGCGACGAGCTCGGCCGCGGCCGCCCTGGTTGCGCTACCCTCCATCGCGAGGGCTCAAGCAGCGCCGATCAGGATCGGTATCCTGCAGCCCCTGACCGGCGCGCTCGCCTTCGACGGCCAACAAGGGTTGATGGGCTCGGAGGCGGCGGTCAAAGCAATCAACGACGCAGGAGGCGTCAAATCGCTCGGCGGCGTCAAGCTTGAGATTGTGCAAGGCGACGCCCGTTCGACGCCCGAGGGCGGCACCGCCGAGGTCGAGCGTCTCAACGGCGAGGGGGTGGTCGCCATGGTCGGCGGCTTCGCGAGCCCGATATGCCTCGCCGCCACGCAGGCCGCCGCCCGCTATGATCTTCCCTACATCGTGGATGTCGGCGTGACGGACGCGATCGTTCAGCGGGGGTTGAAGAACACTTTTCGCTTCGCGCCTGGATTCGGCGTCGTCGCGCACACTGCGCTCGACAATCTCGTGAAGCTCAACGACGCGGCGGGCAAGCCTGCCAAGACCGTGATCCTCGTGCATGAGGACGGGCTCTTCGGCTCGGGGCTCGCCAAGCTGCTCCAGGCCGAGCTGCCGAACCGCGGCTTTGAGATTCTCGACACGATCGCGCATCCGACGCCGGCGAGAGACATGTCGAACGTCGCGCTCCAGATCAAGGCGAAAAACCCCGATCTTCTCATTCCGTCGAGCTATTATGGGGAGTTCGTCCTGCTGGCACGCACCATGCAGCAGCAGCGCATCAAACCGAAAGGTACCTACTCGATCCTCAACGGAGCGGCTTCCAACTTCCGCTTCCTCAAGGAGTTTCCGGACGCGGCCCAAAATGTGATGGACTGCAATCATTGGTGGGACCCTCGCAAGGAGGCCGCGCAAGCATTGAGGAAACAGGTGGAGGCGCAGGGCAAGTTCTTCACCTACAACACGGCGCTGAACTATTCTTGCGTGCTCCTCCTTGCGGACGCCATCGAGCGAGCGAAATCGACCGATCGGGCCAAGATCACGGAAGCGCTCGCCTCATCGAGTTTTGCCGGGCACATCATGCCTTACGGACCGACCCGCTTCGTCGACGGGCAGAACCAGGGCGCCGCGCCCGTGAACCTTCAGGTGCAGGGCAATGACATCAAGGTGATTTTCCCAGACGCCTTTGCCGATGCAAAGCCCGTTTTCCCCGTCCCGGCGTGAGGACGTGGGCTGAGATGATCGGCGCGCGCCGCGAAGTCCATCGAAAGAGCTTTGCGATGGCGATGTCTCGCCCCGCAAACCACCCCTGATGCTTGCTCCCGCCATCCTCCTTTCCTCCGTGCTGAACGGGCTCATGACCGGAGCGATTTACGCGCTGGTCGCGGTCGGTCTGACGCTCGTCTATGGCGTGCTGCACATCATCAATTTCGCCCATGGGGCGATCCTCTCGGCTGCCTTGTTCGCCGCCTATTTCGCCTGGACCGCGGGCATCGATCCCTATGTCGCGCTCATCGGTCTTGCACCGGTATTTTTTGCGTTGGGCTACGCGGCGCAGCGCTTCGTCATCTCGCCCGCGAGCCATGGCGAGGACCAGAACGTGCTCCTCGTCACACTCGGCCTTGCCATCGTGATCGAGAATGCGCTGCTCACCGCCTTTCACTCCGACACGCGCTCGATCGACGTTCCTTACGGCTTCGCAAGCGTCGATCTCGGCCTCGTCTTCTTGCCGCTGCCACGCGTGCTCGCGTTCACGGTCGCCTGTCTCGTCTCGGCTGGGATCTGGTTTTTTCTGCACCACACCGACACGGGCAAAGCCATCCGCGCCGTTTCCAAGGAGCGCTACGGCGCGACTCTCGTGGGTATCGATGTCCCTCATGTCTACGCTGTCACATTCGGCATCGGCGCGGCCTGCCTCGCGGTTGCCGCATGCCTCCTGATGCCGACCTTCGTCGTCAATCCGCGCATCGGCAACGCTTTCGTGCTCGTCGCCTTCACCATCGTGGTCCTGGGCGGCATGGGGTCGATCGCCGGGGCGCTCCTCGGCGGGCTTCTCATCGGCGTGGTGGAAAGCCTGTCGGGGCTCTTTTTGGGCGAGAGCCTCGGGCAGATTGGCATTTTCGGCCTTTTCATTCTCGTGCTGCTCCTGCGCCCCACGGGCCTCTTCGGGGCCAAGGCGTGAAGCAGGCCGGTTGGCCCGCCATGGCGCTCGCGGCGCTGGTCCTGGCGCTGCCGCTGTTTCCGCTGTCGGGC